>JADLDX010000593.1 GCA_020846515.1 Pirellulaceae bacterium | reverse complement strand
GCTAGACAACTGGTAAACATGGCTGCGCACGATCTCTCGGATCAACCATTTGGTAGACCACTGATGCGTGGTGAATTCATGCGCTAAATAGTCGAGCAGTTCCGGGTGGGTCGGTGCTTCACCCAACGCGCCAAAATTATCTACGCTCGGTACAATCCCTTCGCCGATCAGATTCTTCCATATGCGATTGACGATCACGCGCGAAGTTAGCAGATGGCGTCCATCGGCCAGCCACTTGGCCAATTCGACGCGGCCACTTTGCTCTTTCGTGAAAACCGGAGGGGCCGCGTAATTCAAGTCACCAATGAAGCCACGCGGGACAACCGGTCCCAGTTGATGAGGTTCACCGCGTATACAGACTTGACAGTCACCAATTTCCTTCGCATCGCGGGCGGCCAACGCCAACGGCGCGGGCGGTGGTGCCGATTTCTTCAACGCCTGCATCTCGGCTTGTAGCTTTTCCAGCTCAGCCTTGGCCATCGTCAGTTCGTCCGATGCTGGCGCGACCAATTCTGGTGTGCTCGATGCAGGTGTGCTCGATGCTGGTGTGCTTGATGTTGGTGTGCTTGATGTTGGTTTAGTGGTGGTTGATGGGGTAGTAGTTGGCGATGCTGCGTCCGTCGGAGCTGCGGCTTTCTTATCCAACGTCTTGATCAGTTTCTCGACCTTGGTAATCCGAGCTTTTAATGCATCGCTGCGGGTCTGGTATTCGTCCAGTTGGGCACGATGTTCATCTGAGATCGGCAGGGGCGAGCGAATCCAATTGGAAACATACTTTTGGATTTCGCCTTCCAATACATAAGTGCTTTTGAAGATCCCGGCCAGCGCGTAATAGTCTTGAGTGCTGATCGGGTCAAACTTGTGATCGTGGCATCGAGCACAACCCAGGGTCAGTCCCATAAAGGCCGTGCCGACGATACTGACCTGTTCATCCACCACATCCATTTGCAGCTTGCTCTTGTCGCGTTCGCTGAGCATCTTAGCGCCCAGCATCAGGAAGCCGCTGGCCACCAGTTGCTCGGTGCGTTGCTGGTCGTTGTCCGCTGGCAGCAGGTCGCCGGCAATTTGCTGGATGATAAATTGATCAAAAGGTTTGTCATCATTGAACGCGGCGATCACATAATTGCGATACCGCCAGGCTTCATGAAAGGTCGCGTTAAAGTCACCGCCATTGGAATCGGCATAGCGGGCGACGTCTAACCAATGGCGCGCCCAATGTTGCCCATAAGCTTCACTATCTAGGAGCTGATCTATGTAGGCAGTCAGGTCGAACTCAGCGGACGAGTTAGCCAAGCGATCGACCACCGCGGGCATTGGCGGTAAACCAGTCAAATCGAAGGTCAACCTTCTTACCAGAGTAGACAGATCAGCATCTTCGATGGGTGCGATGCCGGCCTGCTCTAACTTGGCCAATACAAAGTGATCGATGGCAGTCGTTGGCCACGCAGTGGCTTTCACATCAGGCGGGATTACTTTTTTGACCGGCTGAAAAGACCATAACTGCGAGGCAGCCAACTGCTGATGCTTAGGTGGCACCGCCGATTCAGTTGGAGGTTGCTGACGAGGATCGATCGCACCGTCAGCGATCCAAGCCTTAAAGTCCGCGACAATGTCAGCCGAGAGTTTCCCCGCGGGCGGCATCTCCATGCCGTCATACTCAAGAGCATCGATGAGCAAACTATCTTCGGGATGCCCCGGTGTAATCGACGGTCCCGAGTCACCGCCCGATGTCAATCCACCGGCCCAATCCACGCGCAGACCACCCTTTAACGCGGAGGAACCACTGGAATGGCATTCGTAGCAATGCTTGACAAGCACAGGGCGAATGCGGGATTCAAAGAAGGCAAGTTGATCAGCCGATGCTGGCTTTTGTGCAGCAGATCCCGCGGACTCTGCCTGCGGAGACTGCGAAGCCAGTTGTCCCCAAGCGGGCGTTAGGGAGATCAACCATAGACCAACGGCGCAAAGGACAGCGTGACCATTCCATTCACACCGCCGGCTCTTGGATGCTGACTGCTTATTCGATGGTAAACTTCTCATTGGTAGAACTCGCCTTGAACTCCTTCTTGATTTTCTTTTCAGGAAAAAGTGGTTTGGGAGAGTTCGTTTCGCTGGTTACATCGGGAGCGGACGAAAAGCCCGTAATGTGTACGACGTAGTTGCCACCGGCCAACCCCATACCGCGGTCGCCTGTGTCAAAGCGACCATTGGTTATGGTAGCAGTTCCCTGAGGTCCACTACCACCAGCGCTGAGGTCCGGATCAAAAACAATATCGCCGTAAGGGACCGGTTGTCCCTTGTAGGTAACCTCGCCGGCCACACGAATGGCCCGGTCACTGGAGCCGCCGCAACCCATGCTGGCAACAGCGAATATCGACAAAATAGCTGTGCCGATTAGGAGCCTGGGCGTTAACAGAAGCCATTTATTGATCACTATGCAAAGCCTCAAGAAAATCCATTTTGACCAGCACGTGAGCCCAGATCGCGCGCGTGCTATGTAGAAACCACTCAGGAGATGTTACCCGGGACGAGGACTGAGGGCAGCTCGGCTCCCGCCCCGGGCATTTGTCGGACAGCTGAACAGCGCGATACGGCCACTAGTTGGGGAGCATCGCTATTTCGCCACCGTTTCGAGTCAGCAAACCGAAATAGACGGGCATGTCAATCGATTGGGTGATGAACTGAACCGAGCCGTCACATAGGGCGAACTGACAGCCGCCGGTGTGTTCGCTTCCAAAGCTAACGCTGTTGAAATTATTCGAGCCGTTGTAGGGACGAACGTTGATGCCGAATTCAGAGTTCTTGCATGAGCCGATGGTATTGCCGCTGCAACCACGAACCCACGAGCGATAGCAGTTCGCCGCTTCGAAGGCAATTTCACCAACCAGGATGGTATTGGAGGTACCGTCAGTTATGTCCCCCATACCAATTCGGCTGTTGCGAAACAGCACGCCCGTGTTGGAATAGCCACCGTGACCGGTAGGGTTTGGATCATGGGAAAACAAGGTGGCACCGCCAGGGATGGCCGGGTTGATGCCTTTGGGCCCCATGGCACCATAATAATGCGTAGTGAAAGCCATGCCGCTGGCAGGATTTTCACCCGATCCGGGCGTTTGTCCGTTTTGGTTGACCTTCACGCGGTTACTTGGGCACAGGTATGTCTTGACCGCTGTGGCCGCTGGCAACAGATTGACACCCGTGTAATTGTTGTGAGAAAAGTTAAACGAGTTGTAGAGGTTGGTCTGCTCCATGAACGGCAGAATAAAGACCTGCCACCCCAGCCGATTTCCATTATTGGCTTCGTTCCATGCGCCGGGTGGAAAGCGTTTGTGAGTGTCGTGATAGTTCTGCATGGACAGACCAATTTGTTTCAAATTATTCGAGCACTGCATGCGACGTGCAGCTTCGCGTGCGGCTTGGACAGCCGGTAGCAGAAGTCCAACCAAGACGCCAATAATGGCGATGACAACCAACAATTCGACCAGCGTAAACGCCGATCGCGGTCCTTGGCATTTGTGTTCAGCAACTTGCATCATAAACCCTCAATACATTCAATAATCAGAACAAGGAAATCAATTTACCTACGCGCGCAGGCGCAGGATCTCAATCATTGCCCCTATGCTTAAGCATGAAATCAAGCATGGAGGCGATCAGCAGGTAGAAGTTGATTTGGAATTATTTTTTGAGATCGAAGTCAGCACCGGTAGCATCTTTATCAGGCACCGTATACTTGAGCGTGGATTTCTCATTGGCGTACTGCTTAGGAATCAATTGCTTGGGCGCTGCCTTAGCCCCGCTAGGCGAGTCGCCGCCACCCAGCATCGTCGGATCGACCGAGCTACCTTCGAACTTGGTGAAGTAGATCGTATTCTCACCGGGCTGAGCTTTGAGCTCGTACTTCCCAGAACTATCTGTCTTGGCAATACCAGCGTATTCCTTACCCAAGAAGTTGATATCCGCGTCAGCCAATGGCTTGCCACCCAGCGTTACTGTCCCCGCCACTTTCACCGTGGGCGGGTCCTTGCGTGTGGGGCCACCACAACCGATAGCCAAGCCAATCGTCAACATCAACGCCAGATTGAATCCGCAAACTCGACGAAGCATTCGTTATCCTCAAATCGTTTCTTGAACTTTGTTTCACCAATCGATGGATTCGCGCAAGCGCGGGTTGAGTCCATCCAAATTACATCGAAGCCACTCATCCATCGACAGCACTATTCCATCGCAGGCAGCGGTTCCTTGTCAGCCACATAGGCGTAACGTGCCAGGACCAGGAAGTCGATCGTTTCGGAGATGAAACGTACCGAGCCATCACATGAGGTAAACTGCGCACCGCCGGTATGCATACTGCTAAAGGTCCAGGCAAAGTGCCGGCGCTGAGCATCATTGTTGTAGGCTGAGTTAATGTGGTAGTCTCGTTGCAATGTAGGATTGAGCACGAACGCTTTGCCAACTGGGGCGGCGTCGTCGGTGTCGGCTTTCACCGTACCGGTGCAACAAGTACGTGTTCCAGTTAAACCCCAAGGGCCCCATTTCGGATCGACTTTACGACGGCCGCCGACCGATTCACCCACGGCCATGGCATTGCTGGTACCATCGATGATGTCATCCAGCGTGGCGGATCCGTCCATACCGAAGGCACCTAGACCACGCAAACGACGTGGCAATAGATTTGAATAAACCGAATTGTTTTCGGTCATTTGACCGGATGAGAACAAATAACTGGTGCGCCGCGCATTGCGCATGCTGTACAAGTCCTGCGTACCTGGCAAGTTATTGAACACTTCACCAGCATCTGTGTGCGATGGACACTCCAGGAATGGATAACGCGCGCCGTAGATGGCTGCGTTGATTTGGTCGTTGCCCATCAGAGGCGCGGTGTAAGCCGAGTTGCGAGCGCTGCTGGAACAGGCTCCAAAATTGTATTGGTTGTACGCGGCCGTTTGCTCCACCTGCGGCAACAGCATGGCCCAGCCAGTCGTATTGAGCACAAACCTAACTTGGCCGGCGTTGTTGGTCAGCTGACCGCTACCCAAAATGGCTGGCGGAAAAATCTTGTGCGCGGAGTGGTAGTTGTGCAGCGCCAACCCAATTTGCTTGAGGTTGTTCGAGCAGCTCATGCGCCGTGCCGCTTCACGAGCAGCTTGGACCGCCGGCAATAGCAATCCGACCCAAATTCCAATAATCGCGATCACGACCAATAGTTCCACCAGGGTGAACGCTCGTTGTCTAACGCGCATACTTCGTACTCCGTATCACTGCAATAAAAAAAGAATGACAAGTTGTTAGCTAAGGATCCCTCGAGCAACCACCTTCTGTAGAACCACCCTCTGTGCAACCTTCATCTGCCGACAGCTGACCTTGAATAATCAAGCTGCTACAGTGACTGGCCCAGCCTATGGCGGGGTGCGAACTCTCGGTACGAACCACCACCAAGTCCCCTGAAGATTCTTTCTAACTGATATCTTCTAAGGGCTTTCGCTTGTTCGTAATAATCACTTCACTGTCCATATTACAGCCTCAATCGCATTTTTGGCACTAGCGCGCTTAAATTTCGTTTTGGTAATTTCTCTAACTTGGGGGACTTCACGCTGGAGCAATTGCCCTTACCAAAACTCACACACACCGCGGCGCAGACTTGACTGAGGCGGTATTCAGGCGGCAACGGACTGAGCTTACGTGGCCACCGATCGACCAACAGCACTAAAATCCCAGCAAATTCAATAGATTCGTCACCAGCTCGAGAGAAGCAGCGATTGGGTTAGCGGTCGACTATTTTCCACCTTCAGCTAACAGCGGCCTCACACAGATACAGTGCTTCTGGAGCTATGGGCAAATAGTCCGTCAAACGTTCTGCGGCCCAGCCTATAAAAATTCTATCGACCTGCTAGACAACGACTCTACTTTATCCCCCCACATGAAGTTCGACTGTCCCCCTTTTTTCTGTCTCCCTCGGCCTATAAAGGCCAGGGATCTTCTGGGGCGGGCCGTCGCCAGTATTTGGATGAACACAATTCGAGCATCCAGCCTCTGACCAGATCCTCGCCTACGCGCCGGCAAGCGGGCGCCAGCGGTACGCTGGCATCACCGCCATGACAACCAGCGACAAATAATAGGCGGTTCCCGATACGGGGTCCTTGTTGAAAAGTGCGTCGATGGGCGACTTGTTGAACAAGACGGCTGCCAACCCAACCTCAGCCGTCAGCAAGATCATCAGCCCGAGCAACCCAACGGCCAGCGCCTGTCGACGGCTGTTCGCCTGACCAGCTACCCAACTGCCAACCACATAAACCACGACCAACATGATCGGCATCTCAAGCAGCTCTGCGTTGCGAGCACCTAAGGTGGGTACGAGCAGCATGACCCTGAGTGTCCCGAGCAGAAAGCCTGCCGCAAAGACAATCGTAAAATACATAAGGCCCAAGCGTATCACTCGGCGACGATCCTTTTTGTTGACGAAACCGGCGCTGTACCCATACTGCTCGGAGGCGCATGCCGACGGTGTCCATGATCAACACGCGGATGCTCGGCTCTGTTTCCCGCCGTCGGCTCAGCACCGAATGCAGATCATTGTATAAAACTGTGGCCGCGTCGAAGAAGCTTGATGACAAAATCTGATGCATGGAAGGGGGGCATTTACGGGAGATCGACGCTCCTGCGGAGACAAGTTTCTCAACCGTCCGACCTTCCATGCCGTTTGATTCCGTTCTATCGCGAACCAAATGTGCCACAACCAGGGTCAATCGAACTGCAGTTGTCTACGGTTGAATCAGTTTCAACAATTCTTCCGCAGTCAAACTGCCGCTGGAGTCGCTGCCCTCGAGCAGACTGTCGGCCAGATCGCGTTTGTGTTTGTGAAGTTCGACAATCTTCTCTTCGATGGTTCCCAGAGTGATAAAGCGATAGATGGTGACCGGGCGCAGCTGGCCGATGCGATGGGCTCGATCGGCGGCTTGATCTTCCACGGCTGGATTCCACCACGGGTCCATGTGCAGCACATAATCAGCGGCTGTCAGGTTCAAGCCGGTTCCACCCGCTTTCAAACTGATCAAAAATACATCTCCCTGTCCATCTTGGAACGCATCGACGCTGCGGCGGCGTTCTTTAACCGGCGTCGAACCGTCCAGGTACTGATAGGCGATACCCTTGCGATCTAGTTCCTCACGCAGAATCGCCAAGTGATCGACAAACTGACTAAAGACCAGCGCTTTGTGCTGATTGGCCAGCAACTCGTCGATCGTTTCCGAAAACAGTTCCAACTTTGAACCCGGTAGCTTCGATTCAGGCAAGAGCAAACGAGGATGACAGCAGGCGCGTCGCAAACGCATCAGTTCCGCCAGGATGCGTACATGTTGCCCCTGCTTCGCGTCCGCAGCGGCGGCCAGTTCTTCGAGAGCGCGCCGTCGCGCGGCTTCATAGAGCACTGCCTCTTCGTGGCTGAGCGTAACACCGATCGTAACTTCGGTGCGGGCTGGAAGTTCCGTCAAGACTTGCGACTTCGTGCGTCGCAACAAGAATGGTTGGACGAGGCGTTTGAGTTGTTGCCGCGTTTCGCGATTGCGATCGCGTTCGATCGGTACGGCAAATCGACTTTGGAAATGATCGTACGAACCGAGCAAGCCAGGGTTGATGAACTGCATCAAGTTCCATAACTCACCCAAGTGATTTTCGATTGGGGTACCTGTCAAGATCAAACGAAAATCGGCTTGCAGTTCCATCGCGGCTTGCGAGCGTTTAGTCGCCGTGTTCTTGATCGCTTGGGCTTCGTCCAACACAATTGAATTCCATGAGACTGAGTTGAACCGTTGGCTTTCATTTTGCAACAGGCCGTAGCTGGCGATGACGACGTCGCGCGGGCCTAGTGATTTGAAAAGTGTTTCACGGTCGCTGCTGGCGAAGTTATGGACGTTAAGTGTCGGCGCAAAACGAAAGAGCTCGCTTTCCCAGTTGAATCCCAACGATGTGGGTGCGACAACGAGAGCTGGTCCGCCAGCGGCGCGATGTAGTAGCAGGGCGATCGCCTGGAGCGTTTTGCCCAAGCCCATATCATCGGCCAGGCAAGCTCCCGCACCCCAGTGCGCCAATCGACACAGCCATTGATAACCTTCTGTTTGATAATCCCGCAAAGAAGCATTGAGTGTCGAAGGCGGCGCGAACTTTGTGTCGAGAGCTTCCCGAACTTTGGCTTGACGTTCCTTCCAGGCCTTGCCCGCTTTCAACTTGCACCACTGGTCCATGTCCTCCAACCCCGCAGCCCGGATCGGAGGAAACCGCAGCTTGCTGCCACTGATCTCGCTATAAGCCCGAAGCTCGGCCACACGTTGCCGCAATTGCTCGCTCAGACGCAAGAACCGTCCATCGGCCAGTGGAATGAACGAACTGGGGCTGGCTGAGATTAAATTGGCCAGTTCAACCAGGTCGATCGATGTTTGCTTATCGACGATCAACTCGCCGGTAGCAGCAAACCAATCTTTATCGCTGTTCACACTGATGCGCAGCTGGCTACTATCGGCGTGTCCGATGACGCGCAGCCGTTTACCTTGAGGCCAGAACAGCGTGACCAGGCCTTCTTCATGCAACGGTTCGAGATCGCTGACCAGTTCCAGTGCCTCGGCGGCAGTTGGTAGCTCCACGGCATGAATGATTGACTCTTGGCCACCGAGCGCGGGACATCGACTACTTACCTCTGCGACACGCTGTTGCTCCGCCTCCAGATCGCGCTCGATGACTTGCCGCTCGTGATCGATTACCGCAAAGATTGTCGTACCGCCCACGCCCGGGGAGAACAGCGGCCCGACCGCGCCGAAGGGTCGCACGAATAACTCGGCTCGGAGCCCTTCTTGAAACGGAGTCAAATGGATCAGCAGCGAGGGGTCTGCAGTGAGACGGTTAGCTGCTGGAGTGTCCGCGAGGGAGGACTCGAGGTTGTCTCCAACCGGCGATAATGGAATCGAAGACTGTACGGCAGCGATATACGAAAGCGATTGAGCCGTGGCCACCAACTCTGCTTGACCTTCAGCCGGAACGGTCACAGCGCCATCGAGCACTTTCGACAGCTGGACTTGCGCGGGGGTAAAGCGTACCAAGGCGTATCGGTTCGGACCCTCGCCACATAGAACATAGTCTTGCTCGTCTTCGGGCATTGGACAAAGCTTCAATTGAAATCCGGCGTCACATTTTGCAATGACAAGTTCCGGCTCGCGACTGACCAACTCAATGGTTTCGGTCCGTTCATTGGCGGGAAACAAGTGCGGATGTCCGATCAATACTTCCAACGCCCGCGCGACGTTTAGGATGTACTTTGTCTCTGTGTAATCATAGTAACCGCTCGGCAACTCTCTGCCTTCGATGCACTTGCACACCGACACGTCTTGAGAGGTCAGAAATGGATAGTCGGTTGCAAGCGATGAACGATACAACCGTTCCAAGGCAATTGGACGGCCTTTTGTCCAACCTTTGCCAGACCGCGTTTGTACGATGGGACGCAAACTTTCAATCTTCGTCGAACCCTTAGCTTGCTCCACTACCAATTCCCAAGCCATGCGTTCATCAAATGCGGTTGATACTTCGGCAGTGTTCGACGACTTCTGTGTTCGAGGTGTAGCTAGTTGTCGCAAGACGTCCAACTTTTGTCTCCAGACTTCCGTCGACTTGATCCAATCGGCCATCGGGAACGTACCAAGTTTCTTGTGCAAACTGCCAATCGTCTTGGCCCGCTCCGATTTTGAAGATATTTGAGTTATCACTAGTCCATCTTCGGCGAGGGCAGCGAGCCAATTCAGGTTCTGCTCGCGGTACCAATTCGCCAGTTTGCTGCTCTCTAATTTCTTAGGATAGGGATGATCGGGGATGAACCAGTGCCATAAGTGCGCCATGAAGATTTCACTAAGCGGCGAGAAGCCGCTATAGCTTAAGGAGTAGCTCAGTTTTTTGAGTACGGGTGCCTGCTGGTGCAGTGAATAATTCACTACTTCCAAGGCAGACTCCAGGAGAGATAGCCGGCCGTCGCTACCATGTTTTTTCACCAGGTTGTAGTGCGTTTTCAAGCTCTTGGCCAACATGGATGAGTCTACTTTGAGACTCAAGAGAAACTGCATCAATCCAGTCACGTCGTCCATGAGCGGCGATGACAGCGGATCGGCTTTCTTGGCTGCTTTAATGTGCTGATCAAATGCTTTATGGGCCTTGTCGCCATCGCCTTTCAGAAAAGCCACGCAACCGGCGGCTAATAGTTGGGCGGACGAATCCGATGTGGCCAGTTTCTCCAGCTGCTGTATGTCGCCCGCGCCTGCCAACCATTGCACACGCAGATCGCTCCAAGCTGCGGCTGAAGGCGCATCGCTGAGGACCAACGTTTTGAACTGATCGATCGCATCGATCGTCGCTTCGCCCAGCAAGACGCTGCGCGAGAGCGTGGCCATCAAGGTTTCGCGTTGCAGAGCCGGTGGTAAGTTGTGAAACAGGGCTGGATCCCACGCTTCCATCAAATCCAAATTGATGAGGCGACTACGTTCAATGCGTGCCTCCTGGCAGTTTAAAAAGAAGGCTGTCGCGTCGTTTTGATAAAACGCTATGCGCGCGAGCAATCGATAGTCAATTTGTGACACATAAAAACGGTTTTCAAGGTCCATCAGTCGCCTGAACAGGATGTCGCGCAGCCGTTCAAAGCGGCCATCCGAGACAGATTGCTGCCAACAAAAGTCAGTTATCTCGGCGGCGCACCCCAGCCGCGTCATCGATTGAGTATGGAGAATTGCCAAACCGGCCTTACCCAACCGTACTATGCTTTCGCGAATCCTCGCTTGTTTGGGTGGTTCTGGCCACAGGTTCGGCTCGAACTTGTGCACCGCCTTCATGAAGGCCGTCAGGTCCCCGATGCTCAAGTCGCTCTGCTGGTGCAGCGCCAAAACTTGCAGGATGCATCTATCACTCACAGGCAATTGGCGGTATTGATCGACGAGTGTCTTCATTGACCTGCTTAATGAAATTATCAGTGGAGCGAAGCGGAGAGGAGTCGCTCCCCGACCTGTACATTGCGAATGAACTATCGCGAAACCGGAAAAACGCATTCTTTCCAGAGAATACTGGCTTTTTCCAAAAACCAGTTCGTCTTCGTCTTCCCACAGAGTATCACTTTTTCCCTTGGAATATCAACCGTCCAACCACAACCCGGTTGGTCTTTACGCCCACGGCTCATTCATCGATGAACGCCAACCAATTGCAATGTGCGGCGTGCGAGAGGTCGCTACATCACGAAGAAGGTCAGCTCAGCACCCCGCCCACTGGATCGATCGACTGAAGATGCTACAAACGAGCGTCAAGATCGTTCGTTGCCATCGCTTGAAGAACAGCACCGAATGTCGTTGCGTTACAAGATAGCGTTCAACAGGAACGCCATAATCAATGCCAAGACCGTCCACTGCTTAGCAACCGCTTTCGATGGGTGGGCCTGGAAACGGACGCGTTCGGCCAGATGGTTGTAACGGGCTGGGAACTGTTCAGTCAGGTCGCAAATTTGATCCGCGAAGTCGACCGATTTCTGGTAGACCAGCAACTTCTCGAAGGCGAATGCCATGGGAGTTCTCCAAGGTAGGAGACTACTCGTGCTGCAAAGAAAGAGAGTAGTGAGTAGAAAGTAGACCGAGTAGACAAGGAGAAAGTTGAGTGGTGATGAACGATTGTTTGCCCTAGAAAATCTCTAGTTCTAGAATCCTTCTACTCTCTACTTTCTCCTGTCTACTCTCTATTCGCCGAGGGCGAATGGAGCGGAGGGGAGTTGAACCCCCGACCTCTACATTGCGAAAAAAGCAACCAACATCGCAGAAAAGCCTGTTTTCATTGAGGAAAACGCTATTTTAGCCCCAAAATCCATCTTTGCAAACATTAGTACTCAATCGCGTTGGTTCTCGTGTTTTCGCGGTATGGTGAAAGTCAGCCGATCACCAATCCGGTATCGGTCCTCGCGTGCGTGAAGGAGAACTTGAGTCTCGGCTCAGTGACAGCGACAATCCACTGAACATCGTCCGTCACATCGCAGACGCTTAGCAAGATCGCTCGTGCCGCGTCGGGCAGGAATGCTTGAACAGCGGATGACCCGATACGACCTGCCATCTAAATGCAGGTTCGGCGCCGACCAGCAATCCCACAACCAAGGAGGTATTGCCGTGCGTACCATGACTGTTCGTGGCTAATCGAGAATCCAGTAGTCAGTCTTCTGGCCTCGCGCGTACGCATGCGTGAGAAGGTTCGGTTTCGACTCGGCTCTCGGGAAAGTGACATCCCCCGCCGGAATATCGCTGATCACATCCCGATGCTCTCGGTCGTCTCCTTGAGCGACACCCTCGGCCTAAAACCCAAATGCCAGTCGCACACGCTCAGGAGGATTTCTCGTGCTGCGTCGGATTGGGTTGCTCGCACTGTCAGCCCATCGTGATTCGATAGAGCAGTGATGCCGGCTCGCTCTAACTCAGTCATCGCGGAGTCAACGACTAAACTTCCTTCTGCGCAAGTAAGAACGTCTGAAAGCTCGGTGGGCGTCATCCGTTGCCGCCAACTCTCGATCATTCGGCACAACTCTGGATGCATTCGACGCAGTGCAATACGCAGCGGGTTTGATGCGTCTCGCCAATCGCGCCAAAACAAGCACTGACGTTGAAACTCGACTTTGATTGACGCTGGTGTATCATGCGCCGGGTCGTCATCCAGGCGTAACATCCATTGGCCAGTATCGCTTATGTAGCCTTTGCCAGCCTCGCATTG
>JADLDX010000592.1 GCA_020846515.1 Pirellulaceae bacterium | reverse complement strand
CACGACGATTCAAGATGCGGATGGGGCGGACAGGCGATTGGAAGAAGGCGATTGTCAAGCTGCATGCAGAAGACAACATCGCTTTCTTCTAGGTTCGGTGAATTGGTTCCTCCTTCGAAATGAGTCTCGGGCATCGGGCCAGGACTCAGATGACTTAGATTAGGTGCAGCATGGGTATCCGGGTCTACAAGCCGACTTCCGCTGGCCGCCGCAATGCGTCGGTGAGTGATTTCGCGGACATTACGGATCGCAAGAAGAAGCGAGAGAAGTCACTTTCGATTCGCCTGCCCCGTCACGGTGGTCGTAACTTCCAAGGGAAGATTACTGCCCGGCACAGAGGCGGTGGACACAAGCGTCTGTATCGTATTATTGACTTTGCACGCAAGAAGGACGGCATTGTCGGTGAAGTTGCCTTCATCGAATATGATCCTAACCGGACATGCCGCATTGCACTGATTCAATATGCGGACGGTGAGAAGCGTTACATTCTCGCCCCCTTGAATCTCAAGGCCGGCGACAAGATTCAAAGTGGACCTGGTTCGGAGCCAAAACTGGGTAACTGTCTGCCGTTGAGCGATATTCCGCTCGGCACTCAGGTCCACAACATTGAAATGCAACCTGGACGTGGTGGTCAGCTATGCCGTGCAGCAGGGACCTATGCGACCCTCAATGCACGCGAAGGCAACTGGGCACAGATTACGCTGCCGTCGGGTGAAGTCCGTCGAGTTCCAAGTTCCTGTCGCGCCACGATTGGCCAGATCGGAAATCTCGACCACATGAACATCGTGATCGGGAAGGCTGGACGCGCTCGCTGGATGGGTATTCGCCCATACGTTCGCGGTTCTGCCATGAACCCGGTCGACCATGCGATGGGTGGGGGTGAAGGTCGCCGTTCCGGTGGACGCCATCCGTGTAGTGCGAATGGTCGTCCTTCGAAGGGTGGAAACACGCGAAAGCGTCGTAAGCCATCAAGTCGAGCCATCATTCGACGTCGTTGGAGCCGTCGCAACGGTCAAAAGAAGATCTGATTCAAGTTTGGTTTTGGGGTGAGCAATGGGACGTTCCTTGAAAAAGGGTCCTTACGTCTGTCCAACGGTCATGAAGAAGATTCAGGCCCAGGATACAGCTGGTCGTAAAGATCCCATCAAGACTTGGGCACGTCGTTCAACGATCTCTCCGGAGTTCGTGGGGCATACGTTCTTGGTTCATAATGGTCGTCAGCACACCCAGGTGTACGTGACGGAGGAGATGGTCGGGCATAAGCTCGGCGAGTTCTCGCCCACAAGAACCTTCCGGGGCCATGGCGCCCGGGGCAAGAAGTAACGCGGAAAGCGAGAGGGTTCTGCAATGGTTCTGGTTCGTGCATTATGTCGGCACGTGCGCATCTCCTGTCGGAAGGTGCGCCCATTCGCTGACTTGGTTCGTGGGAAGACTGTCCAGGAAGGTCTGAATACTTTGCGTTACCTGCCTAACCGTGGGGCGCGAATGATTGAGGACGTTCTGAAGTCTGCAGCTGCCAACGCGGAAGATCGCGGAGCTCGTAACGTTGAATCCCTCGTCATTGCCGAGTGCACTGTCGATGGTGGTCCTATGTTCAAGCGTTTTCGCCCGCGTGGCCGAGGGATGGTGTTCACCCTTCGTAAGCGGTTCGCTCATATTCTTGTGGCAGTGGATGCACCTGAAATCGCTGAAAAGGCTCAGGATTAACCATGGGACAAAAGACACGACCAACTGGCTTCCGCGTTGGTATCACCGAAGACTGGTCCAGCAAGTGGTATGCGCCCAAGCGAGAGTTTGGTACCTTGCTTGTTGAAGACTTTAAGATTCGCAAGTTCGTCAGCGAAGAGTACAAATCTGCTTCGATCGCTAAGGTTGTGATTGAGCGTACTCGTGATCAGGTGATCGTAAATCTGCACTCGGCTCGTCCGGGCATGATCATCGGACGCAAGGGCGCAGAAATTGATCGGATGAAGGCTCGGCTTGAGGATCTGACCGGCCGCCGTACCGAAGTCAAGATCGTCGAAATCAACAATCCCTTCCGCACCTCGTTCCTGGTGGCGGAAGATATCGCACAGCAGCTCTCAAAACGTGGCAGTTTCCGCCGTGCGATTAAGAAGACTCTGGACCAGGTCATGGATGCCGGAGTCTACGGGGTGAAGGTACAGTTGTCGGGACGTCTCGGTGGTGCCGAAATGTCCCGGTGTGAAAAAGCAAGTCGCGGATCGATCCCGCTGTCAACGTTGCAACGTCACATTGACTATGGTTTTACCATTGCCAAGACGACTATGGGCGTGATTGGCGTGAAGGTCTGGATCGATCTCGGGGATTACAACAGCGAGGAGGCCGACAATGGCTCTAATGCCCAAGCGGGTCAAGCACCGAAAGGTCCAAAGAGGTCGCATAAAAGGTAACGCGACTCGTGGAAACACGGTCTCCTTTGGCGAATTTGGATTGCAAGCAGTTCAAGGCGGTTACATTAACGCAACGACCATCGAAGCGTGTCGTGTAGCAGCCAATCAGTACATTCGTGGTGAAGGTCGCCTCTTCATCCGGATTTTCCCTTCGAAGCCGATGACGGCTCGACCACTGGAAACCCGAATGGGTACCGGTAAGGGTGAACCGGATCACTGGGTGGCTGTCGTGAAGCCAGGTGCGGTCTTGTTCGAGATCGCTGGAGCTTCCAAGGAGTCGGCTCGTGATTGTTTCAATCGCGTGGCCCACAAGCTGCCGCTTGCGGTCAGACTTGTGGAACGACGTCCGGGTGCGTAGTTTGATGTTCTCGCTCCGACTCCTGTTCGGAGTCGAGTCGTGATTCGGAGTGGATGATGTCGAAGGCTAGCGAACTTCGCGAGATGAGCAACGATCAGCTGGGTGCCGAGTTGGCGGCGTCCCAGAAGGAGTTGTTTCAACTGCTGATCCAGGCGTCCACTGAGAAGCTGGATGCCCCGAGCAATATCCGTCGACTGCGTCGGCAGATTGCCCGGATCAAGACCATCGTTCATCAGCGCGATCTCAGCGCTAAGCAGGCATAGGGCGAGGATAACAGATGCAGCGGCAACTGGTCGGTGTAGTAACTCGGGATCAGAACAGTAAGACGCGACGTGTCGAAGTCGCTCGTCTTTATCGTCATCCGAAGTATGGCAAGATCGTTCGTGCTCGAACGATCTGCTATGCCCATGATGAAAACAACGTTTCCCGAAATGGCGACACCGTCGAGATCGTTGAGTGCCGTCCACGTTCGCGGTCTAAGCGCTGGGAACTGGTTCGTGTCGTGCAGACCGGAAACCGGGCTCCTGCCGTCTCTGAAACGGTTGAGGCAGCTGTCTAGATTTTTGCTCAGTCGTCCGTTGGCGACTTAAGGGTGTGATCATGATTCAAATGCAGACACTGCTCGATGTAGCAGACAACACAGGTGCCAAACTTGTGCGTACCATACGCGTGATGGGTCCCACCCATATGCGAACAGGTGGTCTGGGTGACATTGTCGTGTGCAGCATTCAGAGATCGATTGCCGGCGCGCCTGATGCTGTCAAGCACGGCAAGGTCGTCAAAGGCGTGATTGTGCGGTGCAGGAAGGCTACTCGTCGAGCAGACGGAAGCTACGTGCGATTCGACAGTAATGCCGTGGTGTTGATCGATGCCGATAACAATCCACGTGGAACTCGAATTTTCGGCGCTGTTGCTCGCGAACTGCGAGACAAGAAGTTTACTAAGATTCTGAGCCTGGCGAGTGAGGTCGTCTGAGATGAAGATCAAAAAGGGCGACATGGTTGTTGTGATTTCCGGCGACGAGGCAGCAGCAGCTCCTCGACGTGTCTCGGAGGTCTTGGATGCTGGTGCGAAGGTTGTTGTTGAAGGCATTAATGTCGTTCAACGACACGTCAAACGCGGCCATCCCAAGAGTCCGCAAGGTGGGCGATTGCGGTTCGAAAAGCCGATCTTCGCCTCGAACGTCATGTTCTATTGCGAGTCTTGTAAACGCCCAGTGCGAATTGGTTTCCGATTCACTGCGGATGGCACAAAAGAACGCTTCTGCAAGAAATGTAACGTCTCAGCTGGTAAGGTAAGTCCTGCTCGCGGTTAATTGCATCTCTTCATTGCACACACAATTCTGGTCTCCGGTTGGTATCGGCGACCCT
>JADLDX010000591.1 GCA_020846515.1 Pirellulaceae bacterium | reverse complement strand
TGATGTTGGAAAGCGACGATGGCCTGGTGTTTCGTAAGGCGGCGATGTTTCAAGAGAGTTCGGGCGACGAAACCGCGTTTCTATTCGAACAAGATGGCGGCCTGCTAGCGGTTGGACGCCGCGGACGCGCCAATGCGCAACTGATCTCAGGGAAACCTCCTTACCAAAAGCTGGAACGCGTAGATTTTGATCGCTACATTGGCGGACCGCTGCTGGTTAAGTGGCAAGATCGTTACGTGGTCGGCGGTCGGCACACCACCACCGACCGCGGCCCTAAGACCTCTATGTGTTGGTTGAATCCCGCTTCGGCCCAGTTGGTGGAATTTGCCGAACTGCCCAGCGGCGGTGATAACTCTTACCCAGGATTCCTCGACCTGGGCAACGGTCGCGCCGTTATGTCGTACTATTCCAGCCATGAAAAAGATGCCAATGGCCGAGCGATCACTGCTATCTATATGGCTGATTTACAGATTAGCCAGTAGCCACCATGGACTCCGTAGCCACCCGTCGCCAGACGGTGGACTCGTAGCCACTGTCGCCAGACGGTGGACTCTGCTGGAGGCAAAACCTACCGCTTGGCAGCGGTAGCTACGGGCAAAGTCTACCGCTTGGCAGTGGTAGCTACTTCTTCAAAAACAGCAAAAAGGTCGCCGGATAACAAAAATGGGGGTCTTGATCTGCTAGCATTTATTGACGGCTAGGCTTCCTTGGTTTACTCTTTCCGCGTTGGTCGCATGGAAGCTACGCCGACTTGTATGACACAATGGACACACCGGGCGATTGTAGGGTAGCAACCATGAGCGATTGGGATATCGGAGTCTTTGCCAGTATTGATGCTGGCTTGGGTGTTAAGCTGGAGGTCGCTTCCGACTTACAGATTCCCACTATTCAACTGCACGCACCTCACCGCTCGACGCGCACAGCGGAACAGGCGGAGAAGTTTATTGCGAAGCTGGAAGCGTTGAACATTCAGCTGACGGCGGTGTTTGGTGGATTTGATGGCGAAAGTTACGCCGATATTCCAACCGTGGAACGCACCGTTGGCTTGGTACCGATCGAGACCCGAGCGGCTCGTCTTCAGGAGATGCGGGAGATCAGCGACTTTGCGAGGCTCCTGGGTTGCGAAGTGGTCGCTCTGCACTTGGGATTTGTGCCTCACGACACGAACTCGGCCAGCTATCAAGAGATCATCGAAGTTACGCGACAACTTTGCGACCATGCGACTCGCAATGATCAGTCCGTGCACTTGGAAACCGGGCAAGAGACGGCTGATGGTCTATTGGCTTTCCTGACTAACGTCCAGCGAAACAATTTGTTCATCAACTTTGATCCTGCCAACATGATATTGTACGGCACGGGTGAGCCGATTGAAGCGCTCAAGAAAGTTGGCAAGTATGTGCGATCGGTGCATTGCAAGGATGCAACTTGGAGTGATCAACCCGGTGTGACGTGGGGTCGCGAAGTTGCGTTGGGCGAAGGCCAAGTCAATTTCGAAGCTTACTTGACCACTCTGCGCGAGATCGGTTATCGCGGTCCGCTGACCATCGAACGCGAAATACCACAAGAGCCCGAGCGACAAAAGACGGAAATTGGCAATGCGTCGAGACTACTGACTGATCTCCGCAAAAAGATTATTGGCAAGTAAGCACGTCGACACGTCCAATTTGGGGTTGAGGCACATTCAGCGTGAACAACTCCGATTGGAGTGTGTTGTCGATGGTCGCTCACTACGTAATCCCATTTGGACCATGGTTTTCACGGATGGCACGGATAAATAAGGCGTCGATGTTAAGGTGGGCCGAAAACCGTGGGCTAGCGCCCTGCGGCTCATCAGCCGCAAGCGCGCGAGCGTCCGGTTTAGCCCGATTAAAGATCGACGCCATAAAGAACATATCCGTGTCATCAGTGCTATCCGTGGTTTAGTTGCTGATGGGTTGGACCGGCGATAAGCCAGAAGTGTCTTATTTGTCGCTGAACTTAGGCGGCCTTTTCTCGGCAAAGGCCAACATGCCTTCTTGGGCGTCGCTGCGTTCCAGGCAACGCAGATACGCCTCTGTGTCGGCGCGGTAAGCCACTTTGGGCTGCGAGCCTTCGTCCAAGTGGATCAGCCGCTTGGTGGCCCGCAGGGCTTGGGCTGGCATCTTCAGCAATTTCTGGGCGATCTGGTGACCGCGTTTGAGCAGCATACCAGTGGAAACAACTTCACTGACCAGTCCCCACTGCAGAGCTTGCGCGGCGGAGATGGGCTCGCCCATCAGGCACATTTCCAGCGCGCGAGACTTGCCAACCAGTGCGGTCAACTGTGCCAGACCGTAGCCAGGTGGCCAGCCTAGACGAACTTCGGGCATGGCAAATCTAGCGGCATGGGATGCCAAACGCATGTCGGCCGAATAAGCGGCCACACAGCCCGCACCAAACGCATCACCATGCACCAGTGCAATCACCGGTTGCGGAAGTTGCTCAAAGGCCAAATACATTTCAGCCTGCCTGAGACTGAGGTTGCGAGCGGTGTCCAACGATAAAGAACGCAGTTCTTTTACATCGTCACCCGCACAAAAGGCATCACCTGCTCCGGTGAGCAAAACGACGCGAACCTCCTCGGGATGTCCAAGCAACCAGGCGACTACTTGCTCCAAGTCGCTCGTCATCTGCTGATTGACCGCATTGAGACTTTGAGGCCTATTTAGGCGCACGGTCGCACCCAAGTTGCTGACGTCAACTTGGACCGTCGTTCACGAGGGCAGTGGGCCGGTATTGACATTCTTATACATAGTACGCATTTCCGAACCAGAGAGTTTCTCGAGGTTATCGATAAGGCGATCGACTGCCACCAGGGCTCGTGTATGAGTGCCTCGACCTATCAATCGATCTCCGCACCAGGCTTCGACGTCGAAGGTCAGGCGCCGGCCATCGATGGCGGTGGCGCGTGCAATACCCCGCACCATCGCACCGATTGTGGCTCCACCCATATGTTCAATGTTAACCAGCACACCGACCGACTCTTCTCGATCTTCGAGGAACGGCCGAATGGCTTCGCGCGCAGCGCGTTCCATCAGCAGAATCATGTTTGGCGTAGAGAAGACCGTAGCCCGGACATCGCCGGCCAACACGATGACCATGGACGCGTCGACGGTCCAAGTGAGTTGGCCAATTTGGCCGATGGCAAAACCCGATTTCATGAAGGTTGCTCGTAGATGGTAAAGTGCTCGTTCCCCGAACCTTTCCACCTTACAGACCCGGACCAACTTCTTCAAGCTTGGGACCGCGTAAACGAATCGCTCCGCGACTCGTCATGTAGGCGAATCGCTCCGCGGCTCGTCCAATCGCTGTAGGCGAATCGCTCCGCGACTCGTCACTTTGTATTGATTCTGTGCCTCAGAAATGACGAGTCGCGGAGCGATTCGTCTACGAAGCTGAAGAATTGACGAGTCGCGGAGCGATTCGTCTACAGAAAAAAGGTGGTTGATGCTCATTGCTGAGTACCAACCACCTCGGAGTCACGATCCAATGGAATTAGGTTCGAGTCATCTAGATTGTCTAAGTTGGCCGGATTGTCTGGGTCGGCAATCGAGCCTCAGCCAAACCGTTAGGTAAAGCTGACAAGTAAAGTTGACAGTTAAAGCTGCGAAAGTTAGGCAGCGATGCGGGCAACTTCTGTACGCGACTGGATAGCTTCGAGAAACTCTTCAAAGATGCGGATATCAAGAGCACTGGCGGCTGAACATTCGGGATGGAATTGAGTACCCAAGGCGAACCAGTCGATCATTTCGCTTTCGATAGCTTCAATAACTCCATCCTGGCACTTGGCTGTCACGCGAAAGCCCTGTGCGACCTGGTCAATCGCCATATGATGGCGACTGGTAACCCGAATTTCACCTTCGCCATACACGCGACCGATCAACGAGTCAGACTCGACGACCAGTGAATGGCGATGGTTGGGATCGTGCGCATCGCGGTGTGGCAACGCTTGCGGCAGATCCTCTGGAATATGCAAGAACAAGTTTCCGCCGCACACGACGTTCATCAGTTGCATACCGGTCCCGATTCCGAAGACAGGTATACGACGTTCGAACAGTTCATGCATCAAGCGACGATCAAAACGTTCGCGTCGAGCTTCCAAGGGCTTGACCGAAGCGTGCAACATAAAGCCATCGTTGCGTGGATCCAGATCTGCGCCACCGATCAGCACAAAACCATCCACGCGATCCATGATTGCCGCTAGCGAAGCATCATCTTCCAGCGGTGGCACAACAACTGGTATCCCTCCTGCAGCCGCGATCGCGTCATAGTAGCCTGCGGCTACATACGAAAAAGCTGGCTGGTTGTGTGCTGCAGCACGATAATCGGCATTCAAACCAATGAGAGGTCGAAAGGTCATCTGCGAATCCTCGTCACATAAAGACCCATTACAAAACGTTCTCGTTCAATGAGAACGTGGCATCCCTGTTTTCTCGTAGAAACGCAAAACCTTCGTGCTTCGTCTTTTGCTTCTCAAGCTTCGGCCCAAGCCGGACGTCCCTGTTGGGCCGTTTCGTGCTCAGTCGTGGTCGGCTGGTAACGCGATACGTCGCGTCCAGAATTTGCTTTCCCTGCTCTCTACTTGTCAGACACTCACACCAGGGTCATATCGTCCCGATAATGGCTTCGCCTCTGGTGTCATGCGCCCGGGGTAAGTATTTCGCTTGCCTAGGCTAAACCGCACAATCCTTAGTGCACTCCAGTCTCGTGTCGCTCCTCCTCAGTGACACCCTGTTAGCGATTGCAGCAACCTGCAACCGCACGATTAGGCCAGAGTCTAGTGACACTTCACCGCCTTGCAACTGTTTTCCTACATCTTGGGGTCGCTTGGTAATGCTGGCGCAAGCCAGTGTGCTAGCATTGCGCGCCGGTCGATTTTGAGCCTGGCTGAATCCTCGATGATTGGGCCGCCTTTGGGTCGCTCTTATTGTCAACTTCTTGGGCCACGACGACGCAGATCAGCCAGACTCGCTGGCCAAACGAAAAACGCCCATCGGCTGAGCCGATGGGCGTGGTGATACTTTAGCTTTTGAGACGCAGGTTTCTTACAAAGAGCCGAAGAAACTGTCGACCCCACCCGCGTGATCTCCACCAGGTCCGTCCAACAGATCCTCCAAGGAAGTGTCAGACTCTTGATCGCCAGCCAACACACCGGCCTCTCCGATCAGATCATCGTCCAGCGACCAGGCCGTGGCTGCTTCCAGCTCTGTGGCCAGTGTTTGTTCGATTTCCTGCATAATCTGAGGACCAACCGTGGCCACGATTTGCTCAGGCGTCACCATGGTGACGATGACCGGTGCCGATAACAGGCTGAGATCCACCACTGGAGACGAAGCCAGACCGGAAGCAGACTGCCCAGCTTCGTTCTCCAAAGCCGGAGCTGCCTCGCCTTCGCCCGAACCTACTCGC
>JADLDX010000590.1 GCA_020846515.1 Pirellulaceae bacterium | reverse complement strand
TGAGCTGACGCCAGTCGACCCTCCCACTGCTACGCAGCGAGAGGGTTAGTTTGCTGCTGAGCAGCCGAACTAACCCTCCCAGCGCAGCGCCCGGGAGGGTCGAAAAAACAGGCGCTACTGCAGCCTGTTTTTTCGGGGAGGGTGCGTGCGCCGCACAGACGAGCTCGCAGCGAAGTGATTCATGCTTGGGTTAGCAAGGGAGGCCCCCTCCCCGACTGAGCTGACGCCAGTCGACCCTCCCACTGCTACGCAGCGAGAGGGTTACAAGACGGGCCCGACCGTCCAAGGTACAAATTCGTCGTCGCCAATGCCCAACTCTTCGCTGCGTGTCTTTTCCCCGCTAGCCACCTTGAGCAATTGCAGGAACAACTCGTGTCCTAACTGTTCCACGCTGCGGCCCTCAACAGCTTCTCCGGCGTTGAAGTCCATATCGTCGCGCATGCGGTTGAACAACGCAGAGTTCGAAGCAATCTTCAAACTCGGTACCGGTTTGCAACCAAAGCAACTGCCGCGTCCCGTCGTAAAAGCGACCAGATTGACACCGCTGGCAATCAAACCAGTAACGCTGGCCGGGTCGTAGCCGGGACTGTCCATGACGACAAACCCCTTGGCCGTGATCGGTTCGCCATATTCATACACAGCCTCCAGTGCGGTATGTCCGCCCTTGGCCACCGCGCCCAACGACTTCTCGGTGATAGTCGTTAATCCACCCGCTTTGTTACCTACCGATGGATTGTTATCCAGTTCCTCACCGAAGATCGAGCAATACCACTTCCACCATTCAATGCGCTCCAACAGTTTGTGAGCGACTGCGGGGGTGCGTGAGCGGCGAGTCAACAACTGTTCCGCTCCGTAAATCTCAGAGGTTTCGGCCAGGACCGTGGTGCCACCGCAAGCCACAATGATGTCCGATGCACATCCCAATACTGGATTGGCAGTGATACCTGAGTAACCATCCGAGCCACCACAGTTGGTCCCCAAGATCAACCGACTGGCTGACACGGTCGTGCGGCGCGCCGCGTTCACGCGCGGCAACAACTGCCGTACGAATTCTGCTCCACGCTCGACCGTCTTACGCGTGCCACCTTCATCTTGGATCGACAGAATAGGAATCGAGTTATTGGGGTTACTGCCGTTGTTTCCATGGTGACCGTTAGCACCACCGGGCAATTGGATTTGGTGTAGACCTTGCGACTGAACCAAGTGTCCAAGCGTGCCTTGTTCGCATCCAAGGCCAACCAAGATAAAGCCACCGATGTTGGGATGTTTCGCCACACCGCCTAATACGCGAGCCAACATGCGATGCCGCGAACCATCATAGGCCATGGCGCAACCGGCATCGTGTTTGAAAGCAACGACGCCATCGACGTTAGGAAATGCTGCCAGGGCCTGCGCATCAAACTTCTGAGCAATCATGCGGGCTGCAGAGGCCTAGCAATTCACGTTACTGATCACGGCCACATAATTGCGAGTGCCAACCTGACCACCTGGTCGTTCAAAACCTTCGAACGTGTAGCCCGACAATGGCTCTGGACTTTCAGGAATCTCGGTCGCAATGGCCTCTAGATCAATCGTATGATCGCAGCGCAAGTTGTGCGAATGCACGTGCTCTCCGGCCTCGACTGGTCCATTAGTTAAACCAATCGGCCAACCAAACTTCCATACCGACTGGTCGGCGTCCAGCGACTTAATGGCCAGTTTGTGCCCGGCAGGGATAGTCTGACGAGTCACAATTTCGGTCTGCCCCACGCGAACCAACGTGCCCTTGGGCAATTCCTTCAAAGCCACGACTACCGTGTCACGCGCGTGCAGATGAATAAAGGTAGGCGAGCCGCCGGTATAGGACGACATAGAGTTCCTTTGCAGAGTTTTCAGGTGAGTTGATGCGTTGCGGACACGAAAGCAGGTAGACAGCCCGCATATCATAGAGTTTGAGTTAAAAACCGCCAACACGGAAGCTGTGGTCGGGTTTCGGTACGACCAGGTCGCTCTGTGCCCCCGGGCCGTGGTAACGCTGTGATGCATTTTAGAAGCGGAACGGCGCAAGCCGTCCGGTATATCCCTGTAGTATAGGAACCGGAGGGCTTACGCCCAACCGCTACAAATGCCGCGTTTTTCGGGGAGGGCCGGCCGGGGCTTGGCACTTTTTTCGGGGGCAGCAGGCTATAATGACTGTGTAGGCTCTTTTCTAATGGCTTGACGGGAATTCGAGATGGAATTCGAGTAGGGAATCGATTTGCCCATGACCGCTTCATCGACTACGACCGCCTCTTCGGCCACGGCCAGCCCCTCGACAACTGATCAAATCCAGATCGTGCTGCGCAAACACGTCCAGCGGGCTGGGCAATTGCTCAAGATCCAGGATCTTGCGACGTACAGTATTGCTTGGGCTGCCGCTGCGGTCAGCCTCTGGCTGGTCGCTTGCCTGGTCGAGCATTGGGTTGTGCCCTTACCTGTGCTAGCACGCTGGTTCATTTGGCTGAGTGCCGTCAGCGCATCGGCCTGGTTAGTCTGGCGATACATCGGCCCGTTGCTGATCCATCGCATCAACCCAGATTACGTAGCGCAGCGAATCGAACATGCCGAACCGGAACTCAAAACCGGCCTGGTAAGCTGGCTACAGCTGGAGTCGTTGCCTGACAATGGCGTGCCTCGCGGTATCATGGCCGGCTTGGCCCGCCACGCCGCTCGACACATTCATACCGACGACCCCTCATCGTCCCTGGACAGTCGTCCGCTGATCAAAACCATTGGCCTGACGATGTTGCTTTTAGCCAGCCTGGCCATCTACGGCATGTTCTCGCCCAAAAGTGTCTGGGACACGGGCAAGCGCGTATTGATGCCCTGGTCGTCCGTGTCTGCGCCGGCCCGCGTGCAATTGATCGCTTTGGAACCGGGCAGCGGCGAAGTGACCCAAGGCAAACCTTTGCTATTGGATGTCAAGCTGCGTGGATTGCGAACAGGTGAACCAGTCATCGTCCGCTATAGCACACTCGATGGACAACTCCGCGATCAAACGAAAACTTTGGATGTCGACACCGAGGGGTACCACTATACGGGAAGTGTATCCACGGCGCAGGCCAGCGGCAGCAGTGGCCGCGGAGTGCAACATGATTTGGACTATTGGATCGAAGCCGGCGACTTGCGCAGCGGTCCGCATCGCATAACGCTCAGCCGTCTGCCAGCGGTTACGCTGGAAAACGTTCGCATTCAATTCCCGCCCTATACCAAACTGCCCGAACGATTGCTCAACGCAGGTGAATTCGAAGCTGTCGAGGGATCGGTGGTTATACCCTCGGCCCTTTCCAACCAGCCGCTCAGTCGCGCTCAACTGGAGATCGACCCCGAACTGGATGCCAATGGCGGCCTCGTCCGAGCGCGTGCCGTACTCGACATGCAAGTCGAGGACAAACAGATAACGGGGCGATGGCTATTGCGGCTCAACCAGACAGGCGACAATCCAACTCAAGCTCGCTACCGTATTCGCGGATTTAATAAACGCGGTGACAGCAATGAAGAGCCGATCGAGTATCGCGCACGCATTCTGGCCGACGTGCCTCCGGATGTGAGCATTCCGGGCCCTGAAGACCGTGTGATGCGCATGTTGCCTAGCGGTCAATTGAATATCGAAGTACGCGGCATCGATCCCGACTTTGGTTTGAGAAAAATGAGTTTGACCGTCTCCCAAGCGGATCGCGTCGTCAAGAATGCTCTCATGCTGGATAGCGATGGAACCGTAGGACGCCAAGTTAAAAAATGGCGTTTCCGTCCAGCCGACTTCAGCGCGAAGGTCGGCGATCGCTTCGTGTTCGAAGCTGTGGCGGAAGATAATCGTCATGCCCCCGACACCGGAGAACTGGCTCCCAACATCGCCCGTTCTACAACACTTACCGTCGAAATCGTCGCCCCAGCCACGATGGCCGCGACCGACACGGCGCATAAACCACCGACTAACTTGGCCGAAGCCGACCCGGAACTACCCCCATCAGCGAACAACGACTCGTCGTCCAACAACTCTGATGCCCCGGGCAAGTCTGGTAACTCTGACAATCAAAGTGGTGCCGCCACAGATGGCGCTTCCCAGCCGTCTAAGTCGTCTTCCAGCGATCAAAGAAATACCAACGAACCGCAACCTGATCGCGCACAGACCGATCAAACGTCCGACCCCAATTCAGATGCAGGTAAGTCAGACGCGCCTAAACAGGATGGCACCCAAGATCGCAATCAAAACGATCGCCCCAGTGGCAGCGAGCAAAACAACTCCGAGAAAGGCCAGGACAGTAAAGGCCAGGACAGCAAAGGCCAGGATAATAAGGGACAAGACAGTAAGGGACAAGACAGTAAGGGACAAGACAGTAAAGGACAGGACAGTAAAGGACAGGATAGTAAAGGACAATCTGGGAAGGGCTCTGCCGGCCAATCGTCTTCATCTGCTGGAGGCGAAGCGGGCGAAGGGTCCGAGTCAGGCCAAGGCAATAGCTCGGGTACGTCAAAAGGCAGCAGCAACTCAGGCAAAGGTGCCGATCGCTCCGGCTCCAGTCCATCCGGAAACTCGGGGGACGGCCAAGGCTCCGACCAGCCAAGTAACGGCAGAGGAAGCGCTGGGACTTCAGGCAAAAACAACTCCGCCGGCTCGAACAACAAAGCAGGCGCTAATTCATCGAGACAAAGCGATCCATCGCAGCAGGCAAATGAGGCTGACGGTCAAGGGACCAATGATTCACAGGGCAGCCCGCAACGGGGCTCCAGTACCTCTTCGGCGCGCAACAGCAAATCTAAGCCGACCCATGACGGCGAAGCCATCGAGCGCATGCGTGAATTCCTTGAGAACCAACCACCTTCTACGGGTAAAGGCAATAGCCAACAACCTGCTTCGACTAGCGACCAACCCAAAAACGGGCAGCCATCTCAATCTCAAAAGGGCCAGCTCAACGAAGGCCAACCGACTGCAAACACACCCGAGAACTCGAACAACAACGCTGCTGCTCAAAAGAATAGTCCCAACGATTCCACACAACCCAACAACGCTCAACCACAACAACCAGGTGCGGCGCAACAGCAAGGCGGAGCTCAGCAACAGGGTGGAGCTCAGCAACAGGGTGGAGCTCAGCAACAGGGTGGAGCTCAGCAACAGGGTGGAGCTCAACAACAAGGTGGAGCGCAGCAACAAGGTGGAGCGCAACAGCAAGGTGGAGCGCAACAGCAAGGTGGAGCGCAACAGCAAGGCGGAGCGCAACAGCAAGGTGGTGCGCAACAACAAGGTGGAGCGCAACAGCAAG
>JADLDX010000589.1 GCA_020846515.1 Pirellulaceae bacterium | reverse complement strand
CCCGCGGCAGCGTGGGCGGGGAGGGCCGGCCGTGCTAACCAAAGCATGAATCACTTCGCTGCGAGCTCGTCTGTGCGGCGCACGCACCCTCCCCGAAAAAGCAGGCTGAACGCGTGTTTTTCGACCCTCCCTAAGCTGCGCTTGGGAGGGTTAGTGCTAATGCTATCATTCTTTGAGGTCATGCATTGCATAAGATCGGCAAGGCTTACCAGGATGGCAGAATCCGCTTAAGACGCATTAGTGCCACCGAACTAATCCTGCTCAATCACTGAACAGGGTTGCTCCGATAGATACGCACAGCATTGACACAGGTCATGAGGCGACGGAGTCGGCTCATTATCCAAAGCGGCGGTCTTGGAAACCTGTGTGACTAGTGGGGCAACTGCGCTGGCAGTGCCTCGGTCCAGCAGGGCCTACTCCGGAATCCAAGCGTGTTTTTCAAGGATGGAAACTGATGAAATTAACAAGACTGGCATTTTGTGCCGCTCTTGCGTCTTCCCTGGTGGGAAGTTTCGCGGACGCGCAAGTTCGAAATGCTCGGGCGACTTCTCATCGCTCGACAGGTTACTCAAACTACTACGCTCAATCACCCAGTGACGCACCTGCGCCGGTTGTTGCCGGCCAAGATGCAGCTGCTCCGGTTGTTCAGGGCGATTCGCAAGAGCCAGCGAAGGTTGATCCTTCGATGAGCTATATTGCTCCTGCCGCCTGCTCGAGCAGCTGTGATATCGGCACCGGTGGCATTTCCTGCGACGATGCCTGCGATGCCGCCGGCAACGATCCATGGAAACTGTTCCAGTGCCCAGTGCTTGGATTCAACATTGGCGGTTGGTCGAATGTGGGTTACCACACAGCCAACAACAACAACTCCTTCAACAACTATGCTGACCGCGTTCAACTGCAACAGCAATGGTTGTATGCCGAACGAGTGGCTGACGGTAGCAACGGAATTGGCTTCGGTGGTCGTATGGATTACGTCTACGGTACCGACGCCCCTGATACCCAATCCTTCGGTATCAACAACAACCACTGGGACAATAACTGGAATAACGGTGGTGCTTATGGCCACGCGATTCCTCAATTGTACGGTGAAGTTGCCGTCGGCGACCTGTCGGTAAAAGCTGGTCACTTCTTCACCATTATTGGTAACGAAGTTGTACAAGCTACCGGTAACTTCTTCTACAGCCGCCAGTTCACGTTCTATAACGCTGAACCGTTCACTCACACCGGTGTGCTGTCGACCTACAATGTCGACGAAGATACGCAGGTTTGGAACGGCTACGTCATGGGCTGGGACAGCGGTTTTGAAGACAATGGCGATGCCTACCTGAGCGGTTTCAAGCGTAAGTTGACCGATTCCACGAGCTTGATCTACACCAACGCTTTGGGTCGCTTTAACGATGACCGGGCCAGCGCCACCTTTGGCGAACGTGGTCAAATTCACAGCGCGATCTTCAACACCGCGCTGACCGACAAACTGACTCACTTGTACCAGTTGGACTATCTGCAAACGCGTAACGCCAATCAAGACATTATGCGAAACACGTTTGGCATGATCAACTACTTCATCTACCAAGTGAACGACAAGTGGGCTTTGGGTAGTCGGTCGGAATGGTTCAATGTTACCAACACGACCTTCCACAACGCCGACATCTACAACCAGACCTTCGGTGTGAACTACAAACCCAATTCGAACCTGACGTTCCGTCCAGAAGTTCGCTGGGTATGGGACAAGGAAGGATTCGGTTTCAACGAGATCAGCCCCAACGATGGTCTGCTGCTGCCCAGCCAGACTGCGTTCGGTACCGACATGATCTTCACGTTCTAGAGCTGTAAGTCGCCTGCTTAGGCAACTTGGAAAACGCGACCGACTGTCAGACCCTGCTAGGGTTCTGGCAGTCGGTTTTTTCGTTTTGGTGTCGGATACCCCTGGTGGGCCGCTGCCGATATCGCCGGAGAATGCGTGACCCAATGCCGCTTACTTTACGCCTGTTTTTTAGCGGTACGGCGCGAGCCGTCCGGTTCTTCAGTCCGGTTCTTCAACGGAATGGCGTGTTAATTACCGTACGGCTCGCGCCGTTACGCTACAAAGTAAGTGCTGCTGGCATTGGCGTCACGGGCGATCGGTGGCCACAATTTGGCCGACCATGATCCATACGCCGACAAAGACCGCGCCAATCATGGCGTGGAACCATTCGAGGGACATCATAAGAAAACCTGCGCTTTTCGAAATTGCTTTCTTTCAGCGTCGTCCCTGCGCGTAACCAGTCGAGGCCGAGATCCTGGCCTGACTCTATTTCCGCTCCGCTTTCGGCAACTACCGCCGCCCGGATGGGCGAACGACCTCAGGCGACTTTCCGACTGGCGTCGGAATTTCCTGTCGACTGCTGACGGGCTCTTGCCTCGGGGGCAAGAACTCGATCTGGCCGCTGGTAACCTCGAATCCATAGAGATTCGTATGCTCTAGCTCGGCTCACGTGGTTATCGACTGACGGCAATTCTTGGTTGAAAGATTATTCGTCAGCACGTACGCTTTAGCTAACCGTTAAAGTTTAAGTCGCTGAGTATTGCTAAGACGAGCGGCTTAATCCACAGCGACCTCCCGCTTCTTTCAGCAACTTTTATTGGCTAATTCAGTATGCGTCAACTCATGGCCTGCCTGGCGGCACTGGCACTACTCGCGCCTACGTGGGCGCAAGATCTGAAGACTGAGGTGGGCCAAATGGTCCAGGAGGCAATCGACGCCGGTGACATGCCGGGAGCGATTGTTGGTTTGTGGCATGATGGTCGATGGGTTTTGCGAGAAACCTATGGGAAACGCGCGGTCGAGCCGGCTGAAGAACCGATGACCATCGACACGGTCTTCGATATGGCCTCCATTACCAAGCCGGTGGCGACCGCCACCAGTGCGATGATGTTGGTGCAAGATGGTCGATTGGACTTGAATGCGCGCGTGGTAGACTACCTCAAAGACTTTACCGGCGATGGTCGCGATGACCTACGCGTCTGGCATTTGCTGACACACTCTGGAGGACTAATCCCCGATAATGCTTTGTCGGACTATCAGTCGGGCGAGGAAGAGGCCTGGCGTCGATTGATGAAGATGGACATCAAATCCACCCCAGGCAGCAAATTTGTCTACAGCGATGTGAGCTTTCAACTGCTAGGGAAGGTCGTCGAAACCATCAGCGGTCAATCGCTGAAAGAATTCTCTAGCCAGCGTGTGTTCAAGCCGCTGGGCATGCGTGACTCCGGATACGTACCGGATCAACAGTTGATACCGCGTGTGGCTCCTACCGAGGCGCGAAAGGGCACGATGCTGAGAGGCGAAGTGCATGATCCGCGAGCCGCTCTGCTCAGTGGTATCGCCGGTCATGCTGGCCTGTTCTCGACGCTCGACGATTTAGCCCTGTATGCCCAAATGATGCTCCGCAACGGCCGTCTGCCCGATGGTCAGATATTCATGCGTCCCGATATCGTCTGGACGATGACACGACCGTACACCATCGAAACCAAAGCCGATTTTGGACCAGTCTCGCGGACGCGCGGTTGGGATCATCATTCCGGTTTCAGCTACAACGGTGGCCGCGAACTGTCGACCAGCGCTTTTGGTCATGGCGGGTTCACGGGCACCGTATTGTGGATCGACCCCGATCAAAACTTGTTCTTCGTGTTCTTGAGCAGCCGTTTGCATCCAGATGGCAAAGGCAGCGTCAATCAACTTGCCGGCAAGATCGCCACCCTGGCGGTTAAGCAAATCAAAGACGCCGCCCAGAAACCCAAACCAACTGACTCAACCACTTTGCCTCCAGTGATGACCGGAATCGATACGCTGGCGACGCGCGACTTCCGCGACCTGGCGGGTAAACGCGTGGCACTGGTGACCAATCAAACAGGCATCGATCACCAGGGACGCACGACGCTTTCGCTCTTGTCTTCTTCCAAAAATGTGAATTTGGTAGCGTTGTTCAGCCCCGAACATGGCATCGAAGGCAAACTGGATGTCAACAAAATCAGCGACGCTCGCGACGCTACGTTGAACGTGCCCATCTACAGCCTCTACGGCGAGACTCGTAAACCAAAGCCTGAACAACTCGCCGGTGTCGACGTACTGGTGTACGACATTCAAGATATTGGTACGCGGTTCTATACCTATATCGCCACCATGAAGAATTGCTTGGAAGCCTGCGCCGAGCAGCATAAGGAGTTTATGGTTTTGGATCGTCCCAATCCTATCGGCGATCGCGTGGCTGGCCCAATGCGGCAACTCGATCGGTCGACCTTTGTGGCTTGCCATCATTTGCCAGTACAACATGGTATGACCGTGGGCGAGTTGGCGTTGCTATTTGCTCGCGAAGGCAAGCTGGACATCGTGCCAACAGTGATGCCTGTTCGGGGCTGGAAACATAGCGATCGTTTTGAAACCACCGGTCAATGGTGGCTCAATCCGTCACCCAACATGCGCACCATCGAGGCTGCCAGGCTGTACCCTGGTATCGGCCTTTTGGAGATGACCAACATCTCGGTCGGTCGTGGCACGGACCGACCGTTCCAATGGATCGGCGCCCCGTGGATGGATGGACAAGCATTATCCGTGTGGCTCAATGCTCAGAAACTACTTGGCGTGCTGTGCGTGCCTCGCAAGATGACCCCCGATTCGAGCAAACATAGTGGCGTCGAGTGTTCAGGAGTTCAGTTCGTCATTAGCGACATCGACACGTTTGACGCCATCCAGTTGGGTTTAACAGTGGCTCGCGGCTTGGTGCAACTCCATGCAAAAAGTTGGGAGAGCCAAAAGCTGGATGTGTTGGTCGTCAATCAGGAGATCAGTAATCTGATTGCCGCCGGTACGGACTATGCAGAGCTGTCTGCGCGCATCGAAAAAGAATTGGCCGAGTTCAAGGTACGTCGAGCCAGCGTGCTGCTGTATGACTGAGGTTTGACTGAGGTTTGACTAACCGCGGTGACTAGGTATGCGTACTCGTACGCCTCAATCGAGATTGAACAACCGGCGTAAAGAATCCAGCAGCGTCGCGTGGTGATGGGGCTGATCGGCTTGTTCGCGGAGCGATTGCAGGGGAGGGTGGAGTAGTTTATTTACCAGTCGCTCGAAGGACTGACGTACTTCGCGTTCGGTGTACTCATCCAGGCCATGAGCTTGCAAGCGATTGAGCAGTCGGGCAAGTTCTTCTTGTTTGGTACGGTCGGCCTGGTCGCGCAGTCTTTGGATCGTCGTACCGGTGCCGCGATGGACCATCTCGCTTAAGAATTTTTTGGTTTCTTCATCGATGATTTTTTCGGCGCGCGGCCATTCGGCTTGCCGCAGTTGGATATTGCGGTCACAGACTTGCTGCAGATCGTCGACACTGTAGAGATAGACTTCCGATAGTTCACCGATGCGTGGATCGAAGTCGCGTGGGACGGCCAGGTCCAAGATCAGCAGCGGTCGGGCCGATCGCTTATTCCAGATACCACGAAAGCTCTCGAGTGTCACGATGGGCTCCGTCGCACTGGTGGTCGATACAACCAGGTCGGCCAGAGCCAGGTGCTGATCCAATTCCGTCCAGGCGGCGACGCGGAGTTCCAGATTGGATGGGGTAGTTGGTCGAAATTCGCCGGCCAACTCTTCGGCGCGCTGCACGTTGCGATTGACGATGGTTACCAGTTTTGCGCCGGCATCGATCAAATAGCGAAGTGTTTCTTGTCCCATATCGCCCGCGCCGACCAGCACGATACGTTTATCTTCAAAACGCTCGAAGAATTCGGACGCTATTTCGCTAACCGCAACACTAGGCACGCTGATACGGCGGCGATGGATTGTGGTCTCGTTTTGTACGCGTTTGGCCACGTAGGCTGCGCGTTGAAAAACGCT
>JADLDX010000588.1 GCA_020846515.1 Pirellulaceae bacterium | reverse complement strand
TGGATGCGGCAAGTTGTGGAGCAGATGCTCGAACGTCGAGTCGTCGCGAGTATCGATCTGCACAACAACTCGGGACGCAATCCACACTATGCCTGTATCTGTTCGCTCAACGCCGAACATTTGCAACTGGCCGGACTGTTCAGCGATCGAGTGCTGTATTTCCAACGTCCGAAAGGCGTGCAGACTCAAGCCTTCACGCCGTTTTGTCCGTCGATTACCTGCGAGTGTGGGCCGATTGGCGACGCTAGCGGTGTACAGGCTGCGGTCAGTTTGCTGAATCGTATGTTGGCCTTGGATGAGAGTTCGGACTTTCGGGCTCAGATGCCCGGTGTGCATCCGGCAGTTGAGTTGTATCACACGATTGCCACGCTGCGCGTGCCGCCTGCTGCGACACTCAGTTTTTCCAGTCGCGGCGATACCGACCTATTCCTCCGCCCCGATCTCGATCGGCTGAATTTTCTGGAATTGCCACCGGGTACGGAATTGGGTGTCGCGTCTCGTGCCTTGCACGAATGTGTCGAAGTCTGCGATCAGGCTGGTCGCGACGTGACGGATGATTTCCTGTATCTGCAAGATGATGCGTTGTGTGTGAAGCGGGCGGTATTGCCATCGATGTTCACGACCAGCATCGAAGCCATTCGACAAGATTGCGTCGGCTATTTCATGGAGCGAATGACCATCCCAGCCCGCACTGGTGGCTTGTAGCGGTACCGGCGCGAGCCGTCCGGTTTCCGCCTGCGTATCTGGGTGAACAACTGGGCGTGGCCCGCGGGCACGGGGTCGAAACTACGATCCGCCCCAACGTTTGGGGAGGGTCATGGCATAGAGCAGGACGACGGCTCCGGAGGCTAGCAGACTCCAGGGAATCCATTCGGGTGGTCGAATGACGCGGTTCGGATCGAACAGTGGTTCGGGATTGAACCAAGCCGGGGCCTGCTGCATCGGCATGGGGCGTTCCGCCGCGAGGGTGGCGCTATCGATCAGCAAGCACTCGACGCCCAGAATGACGAGCATGGTGCCAATTGCTAGGAAAAATGCGCGCCACACGATCGTAGAGTCCTTTGCGAAGGGAAGTGTTGGGGGCTGATGGGGCTTGGGATGAACCGGCTGTTGGCCGAACACTTTGGGGCTGGTCCCAGTCAGATCGGCTGGTCGTTATGGGGTCAATGAACGAAACCGCCAGAGTGACGATTTTGCCGCTGGAAGCTGGGGCTGGAAGTCGCCAGAGCCTATGGTTGCGGGTATGATGAATAAACGCTCTGAGGCAACCTGCAGCTTATCGACCGGTTTGAACCGGCCACGACGACCGATTACGATCAAGCGTCGTTGCAGATCCCGCCTGGCATAATCGCGGCCTTGGTAGCGAGCTGAATCATTCGATCCTGAGCTCGATCGCTGCACTGTTCGTGGACTCCACACCCTTCCCACCCTTGAGGACAACTCTAATGAAGAATCCTTCGCGTCGTACGTTCGTAAAAGCATCAGCGGCCATCGGTGCCGGCTATTGGGCTGCGGGCGGTGTCGCTCCGCGTGAAAGTCTCAGCGCTATCGAGCGCGTGCAATTCGGTTGCATTGGTGTCAGCGGTAAAGGTTCCAGCGACTCCGAAGCCGCTAATCGTGCCGGTGATGTCGTGGCCATTACCGATATTGATGACAACAACATCGCCAAAGAAATGAAGCGATTCAAAACGAATCCCAGCGTCTTTCACGACTTCCGTGAAATGCTGGACAAGATGGGCGACAAGATCGACGCAGTGACGGTCAGCGTGCCCGACCATTCGCATGCCGTAGCAGCCGCAACGGCGATGAAGATGGGTAAAGCTTGCTTCTGCCAGAAGCCGCTCACACGTACGATTTGGGAAGCACGTCGTTTGGCTGAAATTGCCAAAGAGAAGAACGTTGCGACCCAGATGGGTAACCAAGGCTCAGAGATGTCGGGCTTGCGCGAAGCGTCGGCACGCATCAAAGGTGGCTTCTTGGGTAAGTTGCAAGAAGTTCACGTGTGGACCAACCGTCCTGTTTGGCCCCAAGGCTTGCCGCGTCCGGCCGGCGAAGAGGTGCCAAAGCATGTGCATTGGGACCAGTTCATCGGCCCTGCACCTATGCGTCCATACAGTGCGGCCTATCATCCGTTCAAGTGGCGCGGTTTCTGGGACTTCGGTACCGGAGCCCTGGGCGATATGGCTTGCCACACCATGAACATGCCGTTCGCTGGTTGTGAACTGGTTAACCCGATTGCCGTCAAAGCGACTACCGCTGGTCACAACAAAGAAACTTTCCCAGGTTGGTCGGTGATCGAATTCGACTTCGGACCCACCGAATCGCGTCCGGCCATCAAGGTCTTTTGGTATGACGGTGGCAAAAAGGCTGACGCCAAGATGCTGGCTGGTAAGTGGAGAAGTGGTTCCGGTCAAAAGGAATTCAGTGAGATCAAAAACTCCGGTTCTCTCATCATCGGTGAAAAGGGCAAGATCTTTTCGCCCGATGACTACGGCGCCGAGTACTACTGGCAAACCGACTCTGAACCGATGGAAGTTGAATTCGAACGTTCGCCTGGCCACTTCAAGGAATGGGTCAACGCGATCAAGGGCGGCAAGCCAGCCTGGTCGAATTTCCAAGAGTACTCTGGCAAGCTGACCGAAGTCATTTTGTTGGGTAACCTGGCCGTATGGGCCGCTGGCGAAAGCAAGGCCGATGGTTCACCGGTCGAAAGTCCCAAACTGGAATGGGATCAAGCCAATTTGAAGATCAAAGGTACCGATGCCTATGACAGCTTGATCAAGCCAACCTACCGTGATGGCTACTCCGTGTAGTTGGTTTCTTTGACGTCTAGTATGAATCCTACGAGAAGCCCGGGCTGTTGGTGTAACCAATGGCCCGGGCTCTTTTTATCTGGCGTCGATCATAACATGGGCCAAAAACTTTGATTTGTAGCGTAACGGCGCAAGCCGTACGGTGAGTTTCCTAGCAAATCAACTTCGGTACCGGACGGCTCGCGCCGTTCCGCTTCTAATCAGCCGCAGGGCTTTAGCCCCGGTTTCTGCCATGATCCGCTCGGTTGCGGCCCGACTTATGATCGACGTCTTTTATCTTTGATCCCAGTTAGTTCGGCTTACGTGCTTAGGAGTAAGCATGGCCCAGCGAGTCGGCCCAGCTGATCATCGCGCTGGTGTGGGAGAGTACTTCGCTGCGTGCGCCGCGGATGGACCGAATATGTTTCTGGCTGGCTTCGACGCGTTCGCACAACTGGTCGCATTCTTGACGCGTCTTGTCGATTTGCAGCTTGGCTTCCTCAAAGACAACGGCAAACGCTTCGGCGCCGTTGAGGGAGACGGATTCCTTTAAGCCCGCAAACTGCACGAAGCGTAGTGTATTGACATTTCGCAGCAGTTGCTCGACGCGTTTGCGGAGGATCGCAAAGCACATCTCGCTGGCGCTGAGTTGTTCGTAGACCGCAGAGGTCCGTTTACTCACTTCGCGAACCAATATGTTCAGGCTGGCCGTGACACTATCCAGATGGCCGACGACGGCGACCGAACAACCACTGTGCATTTCCTTGAGGTAGTAGTTGCTGACTTCGCTCTGGAGTTTGATGGTGGCGACTTCGAAAATTAGCGTGGATAAAGCATTGACCAGCGAGTTCATTTCTTTGGCGAGTTCGGCAATGATTTGTTCGCTGTGGATGCTCGCTTCCCCAAGGGACTGAGCAACCACGCCCAAGGTTTGTGCGCGAGCGCCCAGTTGATTGGCCGCTACAGTCGCGTTGAGCGAGAGTAGGCGAATGACGGCGGCGTTGTCTAACATGCTGCGTGATTTGTCCAGCAGCAACACGTTCATCGAACGAAACTCGTCCAAGTACTGGAAGAGGTTTTGGAGATTCTGATCCAGCTCAGCGAAGTGTGCAGTGACGAGACGCATGCGCTCCATTGCCGCATAGTCACCGCCACCATTGTTGCTGCCGCGAGCGCGCGATGCAGGATGATGCTTGAGCGCTTCCTGCCGAGCCACCATTTCGGTTGATAAGGCGGTTTGCATGAAGGCGTTGTAATCGCGAAAGCCATGCTCGTTCAACAACTCACCCAGTCGGTGAGTGGCGGCGGCCATGGCTTCAGGACGTCGTTTCGGCTCCGTCTCTATCACGCGTTCGATACTCAGCATTTCGCTGTAGACACTGCGCACGATCGGAAACAGCGGACTGACGGGCTTCAGTCGAATAGAGAGATATCCATTCTCGGTGGGCATGACCAGGGCTAGAACCCAATAGTAACGCCCATCTTTGGCCAGGTTCTTGACGTAGGCAGCTACGATCTGTCCAGCCTCGATCGTGTCCCAGAGTAGTTTGAAGATAGCTCGCGGCATATCTGGATGTCGCAAGATGCTATGCGGAGCACCGATGACTTCTTCGGTTGTATAGGCAGAGATGCGAGTGAAGACATCGTTGCATTGTTGAATGACGCCTTTCTTGTCGGTGATCGAAAAGAAGAGCTCGTCGATATTAAAGGCACGTTCTTGATCGAGTATGTCGATCGCACTTCGTTTGGCCAAGTTGATTCCCCTCGCTGTTGATGCATCGCTCCGGATGCGGCATTTTCCCAGATGCTCGTGCTGCAAATGCCCAGGCTGACGCTGACAAGTTCAATCGAGGGGATGATTTGAATGTCAGCCTGCATGGCGCGTCGTCTCGACTCTGGCAAAACGTA
>JADLDX010000587.1 GCA_020846515.1 Pirellulaceae bacterium | reverse complement strand
GACCCCGCGGCGGACAGCGACCACCGTACCTCAGCAAGCGCTGTTCGCCATGAACTCCAGCTTTGTCCTCGCGCGTAGTCGCGCTCTGGCGAGCTTGGTTCAGACGTCTGGCAGCCGCGACGAGACCGCGAAAGATGTCACCGTAACAGATATCGCATTAGAAGAAGTCACAGAGGAAGTCGTAGAGCTATATCGACGCGTGCATGGTCGTCGCCCCCGCCCGGAAGAACTGACATTGGCCAGTGAATTTGTAAACTCCGCAACGCTTGAACAACTGGCGCAGGTGCTGCTTATGAGCAATGAACTGCTGTTCGTGGATTGACCCCACCCCTGCCTGGCAACGCATTTGTAGCGGTTGGGCCCAAGCCCTCCGGTTCCTATACGGCATTTGTAGCGGTTGGGCGCAAGCCCTCCGGTTCCTATAACTACCGGGATATACCGGACGGCTTGCGCCGTTCCGCTTCTGAAATGCTTCACAGCGTTGCCTGCCTGGCCTGAGGCAGTCAGATCATCTGAACTCACGCGCACCCGAACGCACCAACCATACCTATTAAGAAACTATCATGCGATCGTCCATGGAATCCGAGTTGCATTCGCCGTCGCGGCGTGAACTGTTGCTCAGCTTGGGTACGGGGCTCGGCATGCTGGCACTGCCGGTTTTGTTGCAGCAGCCGACCTCTGCCGACAGCAATGTCCGCGGGCCACTATCACCACGCGAGCCTCATTTTGCTCCACGCGCCAAGCACATCATCCATGTCTACCTGAATGGTGGTCCATCCCAAGTCGACACGTGGGATCCTAAACCAGAGTTGACGCGCTGGGGTGGTAAGCGACTGCCGATTGGAAATTTGACTACCGAACGCGAAACCGGTGTAGCGTTAGCCTCTCCTTTTCGATTTCAGCAGTATGGTGAAAGCGGTCTGTGGTGCAGTGAAGTATTCCAGCGAACCGCTAGCCAGCATGCCGACCGTCTGTGCGTAGTTCGATCGATGTATGCCAACACACCCAATCACGAACAGAGCATGCGGTTAATGAATACGGGCGATGAACGCCTATCGCGGCCCAGTTATGGGTCGTGGCTGACCTATGGCTTGGGTTGCGAGAACCAGAACTTGCCTGGCTTTGTGACTCTCTGTCCCGGCCTGCCCGTGGCTGACTCCTCCAACTGGCGCAGTTCGTTCTTGCCTGGTATCTATCAGGGCACCTATCTCGACTCTCGTAAAAAGGTAGCCCAAGAGCTCATCGCCAACATACAGAATCCGAACTTGCCATTAGCGCAGCAACGCAAACAACTCGATCTGTTGTCTGCGCTGAACCAGCAGCATCGTCAGACGCGACAGGAAGACGCCAATCTCGAAGCTCGCATTCAATCGTTTGAACTAGCGTTCCGAATGCAGATGGAAGCCACCGATGCTCTGGATATTGCCGACGAACCGCAACACATTCACCAGTTGTACAAGTCCGATACTGTACATGGTCGTCAATTGTTGATCGCTCGACGGTTGATCGAGCGGGGCGTGCGCGTGGTACAGTGCTATCACGGTGATGTACAACCTTGGGACTCACACAGCAACATTGCCGGCGAACACCGGAGACTCGGCCAGGAAGCGGATGGCCCCATCGCGGCTCTCCTGACAGACCTTGCGCAACGTGGGCTACTGGACGAAACGTTAGTTATTTGCGGTGGTGAGTTCGGTAGAACACCAGCCGTGGAGATCCCGATTGGGGGCGGCAATCCCACCGGCCGGGACCACAACCACCATGGATTTACCGTGTGGATGGCGGGCGGAGGAGTCAAAGGCGGCATGGCCTACGGGAATACGGATGATTTTGGCTATCGCGCAATCGAAAACAAAGTTCACGTACATGACTTGCACGCCACGATGTTGCACTTAATGGGTTTCGATCATACGCGATTGACCTACCATCATGCTGGCCGAGATTTCCGCTTGACCGATGTCCACGGTCGGGTCATACGCGAACTCTTAGCCTAACGCTGAGCGACACCTGCTCATTTCACTACCGCGTTGCCTGGTGCGATTCGTTCCATTTGCCGAATGTCTGGTGAGTAGCGAACGCGTGGAGGTAAGGTGTCATAGGGGCGCGGATTGGTAGTTGGGAAGTCCACGTTGATCTGGGGTGCGTAGTCTCCACTGACGCCTGACCAATGACCGCAACGATCCACATCAAAGGCTTCCAGATCGAAGAACAGTTCAATACGGTCGGTGATATAGTTGACGTGTTGACGAGCAATAGCGCTGAGCGCGTTCGTATAGGCCTGTTGAGACTCCAAGAAATCGCGGGCGGCCACATTTTGTACGGCCAATTGCAGACGTAAACGCGTGCTAATGACCCGTTCGTAAGCCAACGCGGCGCTGGCGACTGCGATGGTGTATTGATTGCGATCCAGCGCCAATTGCCGCAAATCTTCGCGGATATCTAGTTTGATTGAGTCTTCGGCGGCCATTAGATTTCGCAAGCCCACGTTGTAATTGATCAGCGCCAACCGAAAGTTATTGCGTTGCAGTCGGCGATTGAGCGGCGTGTCGAGGGCTACGCCCAATCGAGTTTCACTGTCATCAAACGTGAAATCGAACGGGTCGTTTTCTTTGCTGTTGGTACGCAGTATCTGCGTTGCCTGAAGATTGACTATGGATCGTAAGTCGTCTCCAGCGAGCTTTATTTGCCGCCAGGCATCGGCCAGGTCCCCACGCTGATTCATCAGGTCTAGCCGCTGTACCAGGCCCGTCAGCAGTGCTTCGTCTTGGTCCAGGACAATCTCTTCCCAGCCATCCGGACCTTTCTCGAGCAGTTTGTCGCTGAGCTCAATCGTCTTATCCACGGTCGCTTGTACTTTAGCCGCCAAGGCCTGGTTACCCGTGGGCAGCATCCCTTGAGTTGCGTCACTGGCCAGAGCTTTTACTTTGTCAGCCAGTTCAACCGACGCTTTCATGCGTTGGGGTATCTGATCGAACAGGCTCAGCGAATTCACATCGACTACGGAACCAATGTTGGAGGATAGCTCGTTCATAAAATCCATAAGCGTCGCAAGCGACGCTATAACTTCGTCACGACGCTTTATGAATACAGCACGTTGAGCGGCGTCATCCGTTAGCTGTGGCCCATCGAGTGCCAAGTCGATCACTTGTAACTCTGCGTTGGTTAAATCGACTGCGCGAATAAGCAGACGCAGGGCTGGTGCTTGCGTAGCGGCACGAACTTCGGCATCTAACTCGGCTCGGAGCATATCCACTTGCATGCGCACGCCCAGAATCTTGAGCAGATGCTGTAGTTCGTCCAGCTCGCGCGTAGCCTGTGCGATCGCCTCAGCTGACGGCTTGTCAGCTGGACTCTGAGTACCTCGGTCGGCTTGGTCTATGGCGTCCATGCGCGATTGGATCCGCAAAATATTGGCCATGCGATCAGCCAGAACCTCTGCCACATTGGCCAACGTCGTCGCATCCATGGCGGCCGCATTGCGAGTATTGATCAGTTCGGCGCGGGCTCGAGTGATCATTTGCCGCGCAACACTTAACTCGTCCTTCAGCGAGATCGATTCCAGTTCATTCAAGTTGATATGAATGACCATCTCGGTCGGCAAGCCTAAGCGAAACTTGAGTTGATCCAATGCGGCTTCTAGTGCAAAGCAATTGTTCACTAGATTGCTGCGCGTGCGAAGCACGTTTTGCTCGAACTGATCCACCTGAATACGCGGGATCTTCTCAGCCGTGCGGTACTCAGCCTGGCTTTGCAAAAAGCCTCGCAAGTTCGTAAAGTAATCTTGAGCGTTAATTTCGATGCCACGATAGCTAACCAGCAGGTTGTAGTATTGGTTCGCAATGTCGCGGAACAGTTGCTTGCGAAATCGCAGATAGTCTCGGGTGGCATAAACCACATCGCGTTCGGTTTGAGTCAGGATTTCAAATCGAATATCGCGCTGAAAAATCGTTTGCTGGAAATCAAAGACGAGTTCTGAACCAATGTCGGTGGCAAAGCCCGATGGTCCATTAAACGTGAGCACCACACTATTGGCAAAGCGTGCCAGGAATTCACCGCCCGTCGCCAAGGTCTGCTCGACCCCAACGCCCGTTGGAACGGCGAGCGTGTTTTGAGTGATACCGCCATTGCGTAAGTGGCGATAGTTGGCCGCGGTGCCATTGCCAAACTGCGTCGGATTAAGTTCGAACTGATATCGCTGGCGACTGAGAGCCAAGGCGGCTCGGAAGAGTATCTCTTTTCGCGCTTGGTATTCGCGACTATTGATCGTGGCCAGTTCCATCAAATTGGCCAAGGTCAGCCGGCGTGTCTGATCGTTGGCCGAATCAAACTGGGTTCCCGTAAACGTCTGGGCATATTCTTCTCGAAGCGAAGGAAACTCGAGCATGCGTTCCAAGCAGGTTTGCGGCAAAACCTCCCAGGCTTTCTCAGGCACGGTCACTTTATTGACCATCGAATTGTTAGACCGGGCTGGCGCAGGGCCAGGCGGTCCAGGGACGCTCTGATTGTCAGCCGCATTCGGTAGTGTATTGTTGGGCTGTTTGGCAGACTCAGCGGGCACGACCGGCTCTTGAACCAGCACTATTGGTTGTCCGCTATAACTGGCGGGAATAACTGCCGTTGGCAACTGGGGCATCGGCTGCTCTGACGGTATGTCGCTCGTCCAAACAGTCGGCACGGGAGGTATAAGTTCGATCGGCACAGAGTTTACGGGATTGCCTTCACCGGGATTGCTGGCCGAGTTGTTTTCAAGAGGTGTGTTGATAGCGACGCCAGGTGTCGCTTCGTATGGTCCGACATCGGTGACCATAAGTGGCGCACTAGGATCCGGGCATGGCGTATCGCTAGCCAACGCCGGCAATTCGTAACCTCTCAAAACCGGCCGGGGCGTCGGCAATTGGGGACAGTCTGGATTGGTTGCATCGTAGAAGCGCGATCGCGTGTCGGGGCGCACGGTATAGTCGCCCGGGACCTGCTCGGACAAGCCAGCGGATTTTTCCTGCACGAGGCGATAAGCATCACGATCTGCGGCGGTGCGATAGCGTGTGCGCGTACAACCACTACCCAGCCAAACTGTAGCCATGACCCAGAGGAATAGTAAACACAGGGCAGTTCGCATCGTTAGCGTAGTTCTCAAGCTGTCGAAATTAGAAACCTCTACCCAACACCGACCGTAAGATGGGCACTCTACTCTTGCCCGTCATCTCAATTTGAACTCGGGCACGAGTACCCAAGCTACGATCCAAGCGGCCACCTTACCCTCATCGTGTTGTCAATCGGCAGGGCTTACGGCGAATATGCGTCTTGCGTTTGATATTCCACCAAAACGTCTATTCGCGGCTGGGCGTGACAAACCAGGCAAAATAGAGAGAGGGATCGCGTTTCCAGCTTACTGGTGACGCAATGCTTCTATTGGATTCATCCTGGCCGCTTTGTAGGCTGGGTAAACGCCAAAGACGATTCCCGTGGCGACGGAGATGCCAAAGGCAACCACAATGGAGATCAGACTGGTCGAGGTGGTAATCCCCAAGACCATGGTAAAGACGACCGGCAAGGCCACGCCCACCACGACACCTAGCAAGCCACCACTGGTACTTAAGACCGTTGTCTCCATCAGGAATTGCATGATGATATGCCGTCGTTTGGCTCCAATGGCGCGACGAATACCAATCTCGCGCGTGCGTTCGGTCACGGTGGCCAACATGATATTCATGATGCCGATGCCACCGACCAGTAGTGAAATGCCGGCGATTGAGCCCAGGACCAAATTCCACAACCGCTTCTCGCGCTCAGCCTGATTGAGTAATTCCAGCGGCACTTGCACTTCGTAATCTTTTTTTTCCGAGTGGCTTTGAGCCAAAATGTTCCGTACGACCGCCGCGTAGGGTCGAACGTTGACTGGGTCGTTCAACTCCATCGTGATCTCGCTCAACTCGATTCGCACATATTGTCTCGAGCCAGTATCCACGAGACGCTGCACAATGCCCATTCGATTTTGGGCAGCGGAGATCGGGATATAGAGTTCCTTGTTCTGGTCGGCCGTACTCTCGCTGACGGCCTTGGCCGAGCCGCTGTCGCGGTAGCCGACGACACCCACGACTCGATACGCATCATCACCCACTAGCAACGACTTGCCGATCGGGTCTTCAAATCCGAACAGATCGTTCGCCGTCTTTTGTCCCACGACGATCACATTGGCAGAGTTGGCGACATCCGCCGCGCTGAAGAATCGCCCTTTGATCTCCATCTCCTTGACCTCGGGCAACAGCTCGGTCGTAGCGATGACGCTGGCGCCGCGAAGATTGCGTCTGCCATGCTGCAAGTTCTTCTTGTGGAGCACCGAAGGCACGATCGTCGATCCCGGAATCTTGAGATCTTCGATCAACCGCAAATCGGTATAGGTTAAACCGTATGCCAACACGTAAGTGGAGGTACCAGCTGGCGTGTCGTTACTGGGTTGAGGTTTGACACTCCGCACAATAACGTTAGCGGCCCCTAAGCGACGAATCTGCTCTAAGGCCTCGAGCTTGGAGCCTTCGCCAATGGAAAGCATCGCAATGACCGATGCCACGCCCAAAATGGTGCCGAGCAGAGTTAGAAAACTGCGCAGTTTATGGAGCAGTAAGTTGCGGACAGCCAGATTAAACGTAGCAATGAACATCAGCGAAACACATGCAACTGGCTTTTGAGCGTTGGTGGAGACCCGAGAATTGGCGGTGTTGGATGAAGTGGTGTTGGATGTAGTAGACGTGGAGGGAGCAGGGTTAGCAGGCTTAGTGCGGTACACCCATGCTGCGCGCCGCGATGCGTTCGGTGGGCGAATTGGTCAATAGCGACTCAATCAAATCTTGGGCATTGATGGCCACCATTTCACCGGCATCCAAACCACTACTGATACTCACGCGTGTATCGCTGGCTTTGCCTAATTGAACGGCCCGAGGGGCCAAATGATCTTGGTCATCTTTGACGACGACGTAGGTCTGATCATCGCGTTCCACGACGGCATGCAAGGGGACGGTAACGACGTCAGAAATGGAATCAACCAATATTTCCGAAACTGCGGTCATGCCTGGCTTCAGTCCGACGACTTGTTCGTCGATGGTTACAATGGTTTCGTAAACCTTAGTGTCATTGCCTGACCAACTATTTTGCTCAGGCAGCACGGCCACCGACTTCACGGTACCGCGATATTTGCTGTTTGGAAACGCGTCTACCGTCACGCGGACCTCTTGCCCACTGTGGACGCGGTCCAGCGAAGACTCGTGAATACGTGTCTCCACTTGCATTGAATCCAAGTTGGGAATCGAGAGCAGCTTCTGCCGGTAAATGACCGGTACACCTTCGCGCACTTCATACGAACGGTTGCTCGGATAAGCGACTAAACCTGACTGCGGCGCATAGATCTTGCACTTTTGCAATTGGTCCTTATACCGCGCCAGTCGTTCATCTTCCTTTTTCAGCGACTCTTCTTTGGCGCGCATCAATGCTTGCATCTGCGCTAACCTGGCTTCGTTGTTCCGCAAAACCTGCTCCAAACCTCGTTTGGCTGTGGCTACCTTGCCTTCCAAGTTCAGCAACTCTTTGCGTTGCTCGTAGACTTGCGTCTTTTTGAGGGTCGAAACTTCTGTCTGCAATTGATTCAGCTTGGCCGCAAATTGCTGCTCGGCTTGCAAGTAGGTTAGCTTAATACGGCGGACTTCATTGTGATTGGCATATCCGAGTTTGAACAGCTCCTGGATGCCGCGATGTTCCTCGCGACGCAGCCCCACAGTAGCCTGTGCAGCCAGAATCTCATTGTTGACATCGTCAATGCGCCGCTTGTTAGCGTCGACCAACAACTTATGAGTTCCATTTTCGCTGTCAGAGTACATCTCCAGTTCCAACTCCGCCAACTGGATCAACAAGCGGGCTTCGGCTTCGGCCGTCGTATTCATCGTCAGTTGATTCTTGAGATTGGCTTCCGCTTGAATCTTCTCCGCGATCGCATTTTCCGTATACAGCACCTGTTCATCCAGCGCTTCTTGCAACGGGTTGGCGTCCAACTCAATTACCAGATCACCCTTCTTGACCGAAGCGCCATTAGGAATCATCCACAAAATGGTCGTGCCATTTATGTTGTCCTTGCGGACGTCTTCGACTTCGCACACCAGCTCTACGCTGGATTGGCTTTCCAAACTGCCCCGTTCCAGGACGACCACCTCCAGGTTCGATCGGTCCACCTCGTGCCAAACGGCTTGACCAACCATCGTTGCCGATTCAGAACCAGTTAGACCAACACTCCGGATGATGACAGCGCCTACGACCACGGCGACCAGACCAATCCAGATGGATTTCCGACCAGGTAAAATAGCGACACTCCACCGTCGAGTGGGAGTGCTAGCAGGGATGCTAACGGTGGACATAAGCTTTTTCACGGTTCTATAGGGTGAATTCCTAGCCACTAGGCAGGCAGGGAGTGCCTAATGCTAGAAATACATAGGTAGGTGTCAACGGCGGGAGTAGTCTTGGTATCGATCCAGGACCACCGAACGGTTAACGTTAATTGATTCTCGGTTAGAAATCAACGTGGGTGTTTTCGATAACCACCCCCAAAGGACGGGTTTCATTTGATCTAACCCATCAACTGCCAGGGTTTCCCGCCCACAGAGATTTCACGCGGTGGGCGAGTTGAGCCGACATCACGGTAGCCCCACACCAGCCACTGGTAGGGCGAAGGAATCCAGCCGGCAGTGCCAACCGCTGCCGGCTCGGGTGGGTCGAACGTTTAAATTCAGCCAGTGCGAGCAGGTGACTCAACGCAAGTCTTAAAGGCCGACCGAGCACTTGGCTGCAATTTTTTGTGTGTGCTTCTTTTACTTCATGTACTTGATTCGGATACTGATTGAGATAGCGCATGTTCTCGAGGACAGCTCCGAAAGGCGAGGAAGCCGACCAGCAGAAAAACAGTAAAAGTAGAAACGATGAGGAAAAGTTCCAGGACCGAAGATGGCAGTCGGTCGACGAACATGCCTATTGAAAGAACGCTAACTGCTGCGATGCTCCAGACCATAGTAAATCGCCTTGTGGCAATGGATAGCCGTCGACGCGCTAGAAGGAATGCCGAAATCCCGAAGAGGCCAATCAGTATTTGAATACCTGCATCCAAAACGTGGGCCGTCCTGAATTGGAATCCGTTAATAAGGTAACGGTATCCCGCTGCGAGAAACAGGGAAAGACAAATTGCGGCCAAAGGGTACAACAAAAAACGAGAAGGATTTCTCCTCGCCATCTGACTCGGCTGCGGAGATCGTTGAAATGCGATCGTCGACGGAGCATATGGATTCAAGTCTTTTGGTTCCATTGAGCACGAACGACCGGCAAAACACCGTCCGAAGGGATTGGGCATACTTTACGTATCAACCATATTGAGGGCTGGCGTTCATGCCCTTGTTCGCTCCGCCTGTACCGTATGATCCACGATGGCCACGCAAGTTGCAAGTCTTCGGCATGCCCAGCATGGCCCTCGAAGTGTCTGGTCCGTTTGAGATGGAACCCACAGTACATAGTAGCCCCACGTTGGTCAGCCCGGTAGGGCGAAAGATTCCAGCCGGCGGTGCGAACCGCCGGTATCGATCCGGCGCTGCGCAGGCGGCGAGCAGGTGAGCTACCACGGATCAAGACAATCACCGAGCCGCCCACCGGACCCAGCGCCGCCAACCGTGGCTATACCCATTGGTGAACAGAAGTCCTCAAAGTGTGACACTCACTAATCTGGACCATCGTTCATGGAGCAACCAGTAGTTCAAGATCGCTATTCCTTCACAAGCTTCTGTTCAACGACTGCATGCCCTTCTGTCTAGTACCACCACAGCGCAACAGATCGATCGTCGAGACT
>JADLDX010000586.1 GCA_020846515.1 Pirellulaceae bacterium | reverse complement strand
GTTCGGGGTGGGATCAAAATCACCGCCGCGGATCCTTTGGCCAGCGAGCACGACGTGCCCGGCATCGCGAGTGGAAGCGTGGGTTGTTTCGGTGAACATGTCGAAGTCCTCCGTACGACGATAGTGGAAGCCGGCGTTCGTCATAGCTGTGATCATGGCTGGCAAGTCAGTGGGACGAATGAGAACATCGACATCGCGGGTGGTTCGCACGGCTGCTTCGTCCACTTGGGCCACCCAAGCTCGTACGGCATGCCCGCCAACGATGGCATAAGGCACTTTGGCCTCTTCGAGAATGGCCACAGTCTTGCGGAGTCGTTCATTGACTTTTTCCACGGCTCGCTCCATCCGTTGCCAAAGTGCTTCACCAGTGAACTTGATTTCAACCATAGGTCTTTTCTTTTCCTCGCATTGAAAAAGGGGGCAGGTCTATTTTCTTCGCGAACCGTCATCGGCACGGTATGGATTGCAGTCGAGCGATTATACGGGCAACCGTGGGCTAGCGCCCGGCGGCTGGTTTTTCGTATCTAAAAAAGATAATTCCCTGGCAAATTCGCTATTTACCTGCTCGCGCAATCCCGTCACAATGCCCAGGCGATTGGACTAGAGGCTGGTTCCCCATGGAGTCTGTCCGGTTCGATAGAAATTTGAATTAGTTCGGGAGGTGTGTTCGGAAGGATCGAACCGTTCCCAAAGGTCGCTCACGCCAAACGTAAGCAAGGAGTGCTGAACGTGCGCATTCGGAGATTCGTGTTCACAATGGTTGCCGGGTTGTCTCTCATGACGACCGTGGCACATGCTCAACAACCCGCCCAAGGTGGTGCGCCTGCCCAAGCGGCTGCCGCTCAACCTCGCGCCACCATTCCCGTGGCTGTGATCGACTTGGGCTACATCCTCAACAACCACCCCACCATGAAAGCCGAGATCGAACAGGTCAAGGCTCAATCAGAAACGGTGGGCGCTGAGTTCGAAAAGAAGCGTCAAGCCATCCTCAAGATGATGGAAGAACTTCGCGAGAACTACACCGAAGGTACTCCAGACTACGCCAAGAAAGAACAAGAGATCGCTGCTCAAGACACCGATTTCCGCTTGCAAGTCGTACGCAAGAACAAAGAGTTCGATGAAAAGCGAGCTCAGATTTTCTTCACCGTGCACGCGCAAGTAACGGGCCTGGTCAAACACTACTGCTCGGCTATGGGTACGCTGGTTGTCTTGAAGGTCTCGCGCGAAAAGCCCGATCCCAAGAAGCCGCAAACGATCGAAACGGCCATGATGCAAGAAGTTTTCTATCATCAAGATGCGCCTAACGTCGACATTACCAACTGGGTCCTGGAATCGCTCAAGGCTCAAGCTGGTTCCGCAATGAGTGCGCCTATGCAATCGGCCGGCCGTCCTGGCGCTGGTGCAGGTACCCTCAAGTAACGTCGATCGCACTGCTCTTTCGTCTGTACGGGCAATCGCCCACCAGACTCCATGGGAAAGGATTCATCGAACGGGCAGACCAGCCTGTTCGATGACCTGCACCCAACGCGCCAACGAATTAACGGATTAATCGTTTCGCGGTAGCGCTCACACCTGGACCGAACCACACCTGGGACCTATGTAGTCAGAAGACGTGCAGTCAGAAGACATGCAGTCCAGTGTCGTGGTGGCAGGTAGTCAGCATAGCCCGCGATTAGACAGGAATGTCATGTCGGCCACTCGATTTCAGCATACGCTCAGCCGTCCGTGCCAGGTAACTGGTCGCGGATATTGGTCCAGTCAACCTATCACGCTGACGTTCTTCCCTGCGCCCGCTGGATCGGGTATTCAATTTGTCCGCACCGACTTGCCCGACAACCCACGCGTAGAAGCCATCGCTGACAACCGAATCGATATGGCGCTGCGCACACGCCTGGCCAACGGTTCCGCCGTGGTCGATATGATCGAACATGTCATGTCAGCCCTATACGGCCTGAAGATCGATAATGTCGAAGTGCATTGTACAAGCTGTGAAATGCCCGGCTTGGATGGCAGCAGCCACGCTTACACACTGGCTCTCGAAGCCGCCGGACGGACCGTGCAAACGGCCCATCGACCCACATACACCATCGCACAACCGCTACGAGTCGGCAGTGACTCGCAATGGGTGATGGCCTTCCCCGATCCAGCGCACAGCGGATTGTCCATCGAATATCAACTCGACTACGGACCAGACAGCTCCATCGGTCGTGGCTCGTTTGCCTGCCCAGTCAACGAATCGACCTTCGTCCACGAATTGGCCCAAGCTCGCACGTTCTTGACGCTGGCCGAAGCCCAGCATCTGCAGAGTAAAGGCATCGCGCAGCACGTTACCTCGCGCGACTTACTAGTCTTCGGCGACCAAGGTCCCATCGATAATCAATTGAGATTTCTCGACGAATGTCCACGCCATAAGGCCCTAGACCTGCTAGGTGATCTAGCGTTGGTGGGCTTCGACTTGGTAGGAAGAGTCGTCGCGCATCGGAGTGGGCATCAACTGAACGGGCGACTGGCCAGCGCGCTGCGCGAAGAGTTCTTTAAAGCCGCCCATGGCACGATGCATAACCCAGGTTTACACAGTCAAGATTTACACAGTCAACCGGAAGACAAGCGACGGATCGCTTAACGCCCTTATTTGACCCAGAGTTGGAAAGCTGCACCGATGTCCACCATCATAGCTCATACGGCTGTCGTTGATCCCAGAGCCGAACTGGATGACGAAGTTCGCATTGGCCACCATTGCGTGATCGGTGCCGGCGTGCAGATCGGCCGCGGGACGCGTTTGGAAAACAACGTAACCATCAGCGGTAACTCGCGCATCGGTCGCAACAATCATTTGTTCCCCAACGTGGTCATCGGCGCCGAGCCACAGGATTTGTCTTACAAAGGCACGCCCACCCAGGTCATCATTGGTGACGGTAACGTGCTACGCGAGGCGGTGACGATCAATCGCGCGACGGAAAAAGAAGATGGGATCACCTCAGTGGGCAACGACTGCTACTTTATGACCTGCAGCCATGTGGCTCACGATTGTAAAGTTGGCGATCGAGTCATCATGGCCAACAACGTCATGCTGGGTGGCCACGTACACGTCGAACACGATGCAACGCTCAGCGGCGGCGCTGCCGTTCATCACTTCGCTTCGATTGGCTGCTATAGCTTCGTAAGCGGTTTAAGCCGCGTGTTGCATGACGTACCGCCCTATAGGTTGGTCGAAGGCTTTCCAGCGCGTCCACGCACGGTAAACGTCGTCGCTCTCAAACGCAAGAATTTTTCAGCCGAAGCCATCAAGGCTTTGATGGAAGCCTATCGACTGCTCTATCGTTCCCGTGTCGGCATGGAACATGCCCGCGAGATTCTGGCAGCCGGTGGCAAGTTAATGCCCGAACTACAAGTCCTGTTTGAATTCATCGAAAACTCGCAACTAGGCCGACATGGCCGTGGGCGCGATCGGAGAAAAGCAGCGTGAGCAAGCTGAAAGTAGCGATCATCGGGGCCGGTCATCTAGGACGGATCCACGCACGACTGGCCAAAGGCAACGAACAACTGGAAGTGGTCGGAGTCGTTGAACCGGCCGCAGCCGCGCGCACGACCGTGGCCAGCGAGTTGGAGCTGCCAACCTTCGAAGACTATCGATCACTGATCGGCCAGATGGAAGCAGCCATCATCGCTACGCCTACCATCTATCATTACGATGTCGCTAGCGAATTGCTCCGCGCCGGTGTTCACGTGCTCGTCGAAAAACCCTTGGCTTCCACACCGGATCAAGCTGACCGCCTAGTGCAAATCGCCCGGCGTCATGACCTGGTGTTGCAAGTTGGTCATGTCGAGCGATTTAATCCCAGTTGGACAGCCGTTCAAGCTCACCTGGGCGCACCGAAGTATATCGACTGCGTGCGGGCAGGTGCCTACAGTGGTCGCAGCACCGACATCGGTGTGGTTCACGATCTGATGATTCACGATATCGATCTGGTGCTGAGCCTGGTGCGCAGCCCGGTTACCTCCGTGTCCGCTTGCGGCCTGTCGCTGCTTGGTCAACGCGAAGATCTAGCCGAGGCCCGCGTGACCTTTGCCAATGGTTGCATCGCCAACTTCAAAGCCTCGCGCGTGTCGCTGGAAGCCACTCGACGCATGTCAGTCTTCACCACGACATCGATGGCCGAAATTGACTTTTCAAAAAATGAAGTGCGTTTAGTTAAGCCGTCGGTGGACATACTCGATCGAGAAGTTCATCTGGACGACTTGTCAGCCGAGCAGCGCGCGGTCGCCAAGGGCAACATCTTTGGCGAGCTGTTCAAGGTAGAAACATTGCCGGCTGAACCCCGCAACGCGATCTTGGACGAGCAGAATGATTTTGCATTGAGCATTCGTACGCATGCTGCTCCCATGGTGACCGGTGAAGATGGCACCAATGCCCTCAAGCTGGCTGGTCTGATTCTGGATCAGATTGCCACGCACGGCTGGGAGGGCGAGCAAAGCCGACCTTGGCAAATCGGCCCGGGCGCGGCGACGCATCCGAAGATTCTACCGCTGCCTCAACCTGGCGAGCGCAAAGGCCCAAGCCGCCGCGCTGGCTAGATTTCTGCAGCTGCGCAGCAGCAGAACTAACCCTCCCAAGCGCAGCTTAGGGAGGGTCGAAAAACAGGCGTTCAGCCTGCTTTTTCGGGGAGGGGGCGTGCGCCGCACAGACGAGTCGGCAGCGAAGCGCGTCTGGCTTTGGTTAGCACGGGAGGCCCCCTCCCCGACTGAGCTGACGCCAGTCGACCCTCCCACTGCTACGCAGCGGGAGGGTTAGTTCAATTAACCCTTCCACAGCTCCGCAGCGGGAGGGTTAATTCAACGCTATTGGCTAACGCTATACAAGTGCTTGCTCGAGCGAATGAAGATCTGCTTATCGCTAATCGCCGGTGAGCCACTAAAGTCTTCGGTCTCTTCGGTCAGTCGGTTGACGGACAGTTGTTTAAAGCTGGAGCCTAGCTGGAGAACATAGATATCTCCATTGCGAGCGACGTAATACAGTTTGCCATCGCCTACGACGGGTGACGAATAGTCTTGTCCGCCCATGCCGCCCATGCCGCCTCCGCGACCGCCGCGCCCGCCACCAAATCCCCCAAATCCACCAGGCCCACGCGGCTGTCCGGCACCGGCGTCTGCTGGGGCACCGGCTGGCGCACTGCCAGGCTTCGCAGTCAATCGCCCTTGGTAAATTTCAGCACCGGTTTTGGCGTCTACGCAATTGATCACTTTACTGTACATGTAAAGTAATTTTCCATCGACGACGACTGGGGTGCCAATGCGATTGCGATTAGATCCGCTCCACACCATATGCGTCTTGGTGACATCATCCTTGCCACCGGCGCGAACGGCGAACGCGCCACCGCTGCGGCCTTCGATGGCGTATACCGTATCGCCGGAAGCGACGACGCTCGAACAAAACGATTCATCTTGCGAGGCTTCACAATACCAGCGCAGTTTACCGGTATCGGGATTGATGCCCCAAATTTCAAAGGGCACACCAATTACCAAATCGGTACGTGACGAGTCGACTTCCACCAGCACGGGTGTTCCCCAGGTGCCGGTCAAGCCGTCCGCTTCTTGCTTCCAAACTTGTTCACCTGTGCGTTTATTGAACGCGACCAGAGCTTGGCTCTCGGCGGCAGCTGTCACGATGACCAGATCCTTGTAGAGCACAGGACTGGACGATGTGCCCCAATTGCGAAACCCGATACCGGTACCAACCGATTTGTTCCACAGAGGTTTGCCTTCCATGTCGAACGCATGGATACCGGCTTTGCCGAAAAATACATACACACGCTCGCCATCGCTGGCAGGCGTGTGAGAGGCGTATCCATGTTCGGCGAACATGCCACTGTATTCTTCTTCGGGGTAGTAGGGATCGACGCTACGATCCCACAGTTGTTTGCCTGTGTTGCGATCGAAGCATAGCAGGTGTAATTTCAGTGCCTTCATATCGCCGGGTTCTTCGCGCGATACGCCGTATCCCGTCCAGCAGGTCACCAGCACGCGATTGCCCACAACGATGGGCGACGATGATCCGGGACCGGGCAAGGGACCTTTCCATTGCAAATTCTTGGTCGGGCTGAACTCGCTGGGCAGTTCATGGGCATCAGTAGATATGCCCGAGCCGTTGGGGCCGCGAAAGCGACTCCAATCGGCCGCTGGCACCAAAGTCGACCAGCTCAGCCAAGCACAAGCACTCAAACACATAAGCGTCCGATTCATCATCAATCCCTTTAGATAAGACCTATTTAGAAAAGAAATGTAAGGCGTGGTTCATCAGCCGCCGGTCCCGCTTTGAAGCGGCACGGCGCAAGCCGTCCGGTTACACTTGTAGCGGTACGGCGCAAGCCGTCCGGTGCTGCGACCGGACGGCTTGCGCCGTACCGCTTCCATTCAGTACCAACGGGCCGGCGCTAACGCGTTTTAGCCGCGACGTCGGCCGCGAACTTCGGGCTTGCCGATGCCGCCTTGAATCGCGCCGTCCTCTTGTTCATTGGGAGTAGCGCCGATGATCAAGTCAAACTTCGCAGCCAATTCGCCGATTTTGGATTCCTTGATCGGAGCAAAGTCAGCCATGATCAACTCACGCAGCTTTGGATCGCTGACTTCGCGCGTCACACCATCACGATCGTTTTGCGGATGGCCTTTGATCAGCAACTGGGTGGTCAAGATGCGTTTTCCATTGCGGCTGACACCGAAATGGATGTGGGGAGTACGTCCTGGATAGGGAACGGGCTTGATCGTGCGGAAGTAATAATTGCCCTGGGAATCAGTCAAGAAGCGGCCGTAGCCTTGAAAGTTTTTGTCCTGCTTGTCGCGATTGGAAGTGCCGCTATGCAGATAGGCACCGTTGTTATCGACTTGCCAGATCTCGACAAAAGCGTTGCGAATGGGCTCGCCGGATGTGCTGAGAATACGACCGCTTAAATGCGTGATTTCGCCGACGGCTGGGGTGATAGCGTCGTTGAGCATAAGTAGATCATTGTCGGTATCCAGCGGCATCTTATCGGGGTAAAACGGGCCTTCGGTCAATCGCGGCGTCTTGGTCAATTCATCGGCAAAGGCGCCGGGCACCAGGCAAATCGCCGCGCCAAAGGCCAGGCCGCGCGTAAACAGGCGACGTGGCAAGTTGAGAGGCAGTTCACCGGCCTGTTGCCGTGCCAAAATCTCTTGTTCGATACGGGCCTCGTTGGTCAGATGAGCTCGTGACATAATCGGTTTCCTGAGAGTTGCAAAATGAGGTGATCAGCCGGTGATAAGCCTACCATTAAACACGCTTGGCCGCGAAAAGTTTCGACGAGCCGCGACCAGTCTGGTGGCCAGTCTAGTGGCGGGGCTACTGAAGTCCCAAGCCCCCTGTTAAGATACGCACCTTGTCGAAGTGCGAACAGCTAACGATTAGGACGAAAAAGTGCTGGAACTAGAACGCTTCTCCTTCGGCGTGGGTGATCGTTTTGCCCATCAAGCCGTGGCCCAACTCAAAGCCTTTCAGAAGTTAGCCGACGATGGCGTCGACGTGGTGCCAGTGTGGAACAAGTCGAATCGCGAGCACAACTTTATCGGTTCCGAACCCAGTAGCGTACGAGCTGCGGCCGTAGCTGCGGTCAGCCAGCTAGGTTGGAACCGGCCTTGGCACATCGATGCCGACCATATCCGCTTGGAAACCGTCGACCGCTTTTTGCCTACCAGCGATTTCTTTACGATCGACGTGGCCGACAGCATCGGGCAAATGGCCGACGCCAGCGATGTAGCCAAGTTCGTTGAGCGACATGCAAACCTGGTAGGCGAGCTGTCCTTGCCTGGCATCGCCGAGCCCTTAACGATCACTCAGCAAACCCTGGAAGAGACGACGGCCAAAT
>JADLDX010000585.1 GCA_020846515.1 Pirellulaceae bacterium | reverse complement strand
GTTTGGCCGTGGCCAACTCGAAGACAACGGTGGAGAGGTAGGGTGAATTGGGGTAGCGATTGATGATTTCTCGTAACCAGTTCTCGCTGTCGCTCCACTTCTTTTGTTCGCGCAGGCACTGTGCTCCGTGGAGATAAATCAAGGTGCGGACCTGCTCGGTAACATCGGCTTTCGGATTCTGCTCTAACAGTTGACGCGCCTCTTGATAGCCGGACAGTGCTTCGGCAAATTTGTCTTGCTTAAAGAGACACTCCGAAGCCATGAAGTGCGCATCGATGATGAATTTGCCGGTTGGATGCTGCTGCGTTTGTTGGCGAAACTCTTGACCAGCGTCGACGTATTTTCCTTGCTGGAACAGGCTCCAGCCCAGTTTATAGAGGGCCTTTTCTTTTAAGGCGGCGTCGCTGGCCTTTGTCAGCACGCTCGCGTAAAGCGGCGCGGATTTGTCGTATTGCCTGGCTTCGAACTGCTGTTGAGCTATCTGGTAAATCGACTCGGGTACTAGTTCACTCTTGGGGTAGCTATCGATTAACTCTTGAAAGCGGGCGCTGGATTTGGCATTGTCTTTCTTGTCCGACCAGGCCCAGCCTAGTTCGTACAGGATCTTATCACTAGCCGGATAGTCAGGCACTTCCTTGAGCACGCGTTCAAAGGCGGTGATGGCTTTATCAAACTGCTTGTTCTCCACCTGGGCCATGCCCAACTCATAGAGACCATTGGCCAGTTGGATGCCGGTTGGACCAGCGTCCATGAAACGATCCAGCGCGGCAATCGACTCGTCGATTTTGCCAGTCTTGCGCAGACAGATTGATCGGGCCAGCAGTGTCTCAATGGTCATAGACTCAGACAGCTTTTGACTGGTCAGAGGGTCAAGAGCCGCCAAGGCATCTGCGTATTTGTCCTGCTTCATCAGCGAGAGCACGATGCCATACTTGGCAAAGTCATGCATGCTGGCCGCTGCCGGTTCGTCGATAATCGCCTGGTAGTCCGCGACCGCGGCGGCGAAGTCCTGTTGGGCCGCGCGTAGCTGCGCCATGCGATAACGAGCTTGAAATCGCAAGCGACTATTGGGGAAACGCGTAGGAAATTCAGCCAATGTCTTCAGCGCAGAGGCAGGATCGTTCTGGCGTTGATGTGCTTGCACGATTTGCATCATGACTTCATCAGCGCGTGACCAGGTGCTCGCCGCTTTTAAACTGGCCTGCAACTGCTCAATGGCTTCGGCAGGTTTATCCATGGCCAACAGGCAAGAACCCGCAATGAATAAGGCTTCCGCTTTTTCATTCGGCTTAGCAAAGACCGATTGCTTGGATTCCAAGAGCTTGATTGCATCGGCATAGTTGTTCGACAGATAATAGGCCATCGCCAATCGCATATTCCAAATTGGCTGAGCCGGATTGGCGGCATCGCTGGCAATCAGTTTGGTATACGCTTCGATGGCCGCGGAGTGTTGACCCTGTTGCAGCATTGTTTCGGAAGCCACATAGGCTACGTCGGTGCGCAGGGGATCTTGCGGATATTTTTTGAGGAAGGTCTCGGACCAGCGCCGAGCATCTTCGAGTTTGCCGGTCTGCAGCGCCGCGAACGCGGCGTTGTAGGCTGCACGTGGTGCCAAAGGGTCGTCTGGGAAATCCGTAGCGATCTTTTCGTACGCCAATCGGGCATCCTCCAACCTCTGCGGGATACCATACAGCGCGTCTGCTAAATCCATCCGCAACTGCAAGGCGCTGGGCGTCTTGTCGGCCCACTTCAAAACACCTTCCAAGATGCCCACCGCTTCATCGGCTTGCGGTGTACGCTGCAGCGTCATGGCCAAGAGATGCGCTGCTTCAGCACCCTGATTGCCTTTGGTCTCCAGAACCGCGCGGAATCGCTCGGCAGCTTCCGGATATTGACCGTTGCGAAAGAACATCTGTCCAGCGGACAGTCTGGCTGTGGGGGCATGGTCCGACTTGGGGAACTTGGCAGCCATCTGCTCAAAGGCTTGCGAGGCTTCGTTAAATTTGCCTTGCTCCGCCAGCGACTGACCCAGTCGCAACATGGCAGAGTCGGCCAGCGGGTTATCGATGTCTTCGGCCGCCTGCCGCAGGAGTTTCTCAGATTCCGCCGCTGCACCACTGCGCAGCAGGACGTCGGCTAAACGCAACGAGACCTTGCCATGCAGAGGGCTATCCTTGTGCTCTGCCAAAAAGGTTTCGTACGTCTGACGAGCTAACGCATCCTGCTTGAGTTGTTCGTAGGCTACACCTAAGGCATACTGTGCGTCGGCTCGCCAACTCGAACCAGCCAGAGGCTTGGCCTTAATCAACTGCTCATACAAGTTGACGGCTTGCTGCGCGTTGCCGAGTGAATACTCGATCTCGCCCGAGAAGAACAAAGCCTGGTCGACCGAGCCGCCTTGCGGGAAATTTTTCACATAATCGGTCAACGTCTCACGGGCTTGCTGGAATTGCTTCTTCTGTCTGGCCTGGTCACCCTCATTGGCCCGCGCCTCCATGAACTGACACCAGCCGAGATTGATCAGCGACTCGTCGCGAATGTCCAACTTAGCGTCGGTAAGCGCCTTGGCAAATGCGGCACTGGCCGCAGCGTAATCGGGTTTGGCTTGCTGCATGAAGCAGACGCCGAGATAATGACTGGCTTTGCTGGCCAACGGGTCTTTAGGGAACTCTTTGAGCAGTTTTTGCCATTCTTCAACGGCCAGTTCAAACGCACCGTTATTCTGAAAATTAGCCGCATCGGCGTAGTGATTGACCGCAGCCGGCGCGGACTTGGTGTTATCGGCCGGCTGCTGCTTCTGCACTTCCCGTGCTTTGCCCGGCGCTGGTCCGCTAGATTTTTGATCACGCGTATTTCGATTGGCTTGAGCCTGCAACTCTGTATTCAGGGTCATACAGAGTACGACGCACAGAACAACTCGCAATACCTGACCTGCAGGCATTCCCCATGTGGCTTGAGTATGCATAACCGCTTTTCGCTCGCCGTGGCTGTTTATTGGACTGACAACTTGTCCGTGTTAGTGTATCGCAGCACCCCCTGGGCGGGAAGATTCATGAACCATAGTCTGCGACGGTTCGTGCCTGCTTAGTCGCCATGGTGACCCTGTTTTGCTAAAAGGCGTATTCGCCCTATTCTGTGCAGGTTGTGTATTTGCTGGCTCGTCGGCGCGGGCTGTGGACGAATCGCTCCGCGACTCGTCAATCATTACGCTGCGGGCTCGTTTGTGCGGCGCAGGCACCCTCCCCGAAAAAACAGGCTGCAGTAGCGCCTGTTTTTTCGACCCTCCCGGGCGCTGCGCTGGGAGGGTTAGCTCGAGGGTTAGTTCGGCTCAGACCTCTTCGAGCATCGTCTTGGCGTCGCCGAACGTTTGAGGATGCACGTCCATCTTGTCCATCATCGACAAGAACAGACGGCACAATTGCCGATCGGGTTTGTCTTTGTAGTCCAACACGCGACCACCGGGCAACCGGCCACCGCCACCACCCAACAGAATCACTGGCAGTTGGTCGTTATCATGCTTCGCGCCAGCCATCATACTCGAGCAATGCATAAGCATCGTATTGTCGAGCAACGTTCGCGAGCCTTCTTGGATGCTGTCAAGCTTCCTGGCAAGGTAGGCGAGTTGCTCCATGAAAAGCTGGTTCACCTTGAGATAGTCCTCGCCATCGCTGTGCGACAGAAGGTGATGGATCATGTAATCGATCCCGTGCCCAGGCTGCTGCACACTGGGTACATTCGGGAAACGCAAAGCACTGTGGTCGTTATTGAGCTTCAGCGTTGTGATACGGGTCGTGTCCGTCTGGAAACCGAGCACAAGAATGTCACACATCAACTTCATGTGCTCGACGATGTCCTGTGGGACTCCGTCGGTTGGACGCTGTATGTTGGGTTTGTCGAACGTCGGTCGCCAGCCTTGCAACTCGCCTCGCTTACCCGCGTTCTCAATCCGCTTTTCCACTTCACGCACACTGTCGAGATATTCGTCCAGCTTGCGCTGATCGCCGCTACTAATGCTGCGTCGCAAATCTTGTGCATCGGCCAATACAGCATCCAATACACTCTTGTCCTCCGGCGAAGCTTCGTCTTTGAACAGTCGATCGAAGGCCAGGGCAGGGTAGAGTTCCAACGGAGTCGGCGTGGTCGGCGAAGACCACGAAATGTGAGAGCTGTAAAGCATCGAGTAATTTTTGTGCACAGACGGATTGGATTTCTCGCATGCTAACACCAGGCTAGGTACCTTCGTACTGCGACCGTAAGTCTGTGCCAGTAACTGGTCAAAGCTAGTTCCGGAACGAATAGCACCACCACTTGCGATCGGTGCACCCGAAAGCATGTTGCCCGTCTGCGAACTATGGATGTTGCCCTTGCGGGCTTCTTCGTGATACAGGCCCTTCACAAAGAGCAACTTATCTCGGAAGTCAGCCAGCGGCTCAAGCACTCTGCCGAGTTCCAAGCTCTTTCCTTCTCCCTTGGCCCACCATTCTTTCGAATGAAAGCCGTTCCCGGAAAAGGTTACGCATAACCGCACTGGAGCTTCGCTAGCAGCAGATTTCGTCTCGTCACCCCACACTTGCATCGATTCCAACCATGGCAGAGCCATCGTGACACCGATACCACGGAGAAAAGTCCGTCTCACGAATTGATGTTTCTGCATGGCTTATTCCTTCTAGATTCAATCTTGAGCCGGCGGCCCAGTGTACCTCAGCCCCAGCTTCCATCAGCCCCAGTTTACCTCAGCGGGCCGTAGGATGCAGTAGCCTGCATATCGGTATACCGGCTGTCCGAACCCCCTAATATACTGTCACGAGAATACTGCTCTATCCACTGCCAAGATGCAGCGACCAGAGGGCTGCTACTATCAAAACAAGGCCCACATCCACCGTTTCAGTCACGTACCAAACGCTCTTCGCCCCGTATTTCACGAAACTGCTGGCTTCGTACAATCAACTCAATAATGTCTCCGACTGCCTGTCCCTCTACCTGCGTCAATTTCTCGATCAGCGGATGATCCGATAACTGTACGCTGCGACCGAGCGCATAGCCCAGCAATTTGCGATTGAATTGCTTTAAAAAGTCCGCGCTTCTTTTGCGTAAAAAGTATTCCCGCAACTCGCTCATGCCCGCTATGGCCGTTCCATCGTATAACACCGTTTGGGTATCCGCTTTCCGAATACGCCCAATCGCATCAAAACCCTCTAGGGCAAAGCCGAAGGGATCGATGCGATTATGGCAGCCCGCACACTTTTCATCACTACTGTGGCGTTCAATCAATTGCCTCTCACTCAATCCGGCAGGCGCCTCCTCTGGGAGTGTCGGCACACCTTGGGGTGGATTGGGTATCTTCTCACCCAGCATGACTTCACTGATCCAAGTGCCTCGCAGGATGGCACTGGTTCGCGAGGCACCAGAATGCTTGGCCAACGTAGCTGCAAAGCCCAACACACCACCTCGCCCATGTGCTCGCAACCCTTCAACACGCTGCCAACCATCGCCCTCAAACGGTAACCCATAGTGATCTGCCAAAGGTTTATTGATAAACGAATAATCCGCAGCCAGCAGAGCTAACACGCTACGATTGTTCTGAAACATATCGACATAAAAGCGAGTAACCTCTTCTTGCATGTCTTCGCGCAGTTGGACAAAAGTTGGAAAGTGCCGTTCACTCTTTTCATCCAATTCAGCGACATCACGCACATGCAAGTACTGGCACCCGAACTCGGTCGCCAGTCGACGCATACGCACGTCCTTGAGCATTCGTCGCGCTTGTGCCCCCAACACATCCGGGTCTCTTAACTTGCCCTGTGCAGCCAAGAGACTCAATTGTTCATCAGGCGCCGACGACCAGAGAAAATAGCTCAGCCGGGATGCAAGCTCCCAGTCGCTGACCGCCCCGGTAACTTGAGGCGTCTGCTCGCCGCGATAGAGGAACGCAGGTGACGCTAAGACTCGAACCAGCATCAATCGCGGCGAAAACGTTTCCAGCTCCGCAACTTCCTTGGCGTTCAAGGGGCGACGCCAGGCTTGTGCCGCAAACTTGATAATGGCTTGCTTCTGCAATGGTACTGCCTCTTCTTGAACCTTTCGAAAAGCTGCTGCCTGTGCCTTGAGAGGCTCTCGCAAGGGTTCAAAGGCGCTCGGGTCAGCGTCCTGCGTGGCGAATTGCCACAGCTGTTCAAAAGCATCCACTTGCTTGATCGGCGCCTGGCTAATAAAACGCAACTGGTTCCACAATCGATTCAGTTCTAGGACCTCGGCTTCCTCCAACATCAATCTTTGCAAGTGATCGTCTTCGCGATAGTAAAGCGTCAACGTGACCACTTCATCGACCGGTACGATGCGGTCATAACAAAGTGCCAATGGGAACAACGATCGAAACTCGTCGAACGCCGCTTCGAAGCGTTTGCGTTCCGGGCTGTTATCGTTGACGATAATCGGTGAACTATATTGAGTGACGAGTCGATTGTCGCTCCACTGCGCCTTCTGCTGCGTGGTCGATGCCTCGCCAGCGATAATCGTTTGATTGTTCGCTGGTTTGTTGGGCAAAATTTGCATTTGCACGCTGCCAGCGTCGTTGGATGCTAACCGTCCCGTGACGACCAGCGTGGCTCCTTCAGCCAACACAGCCGGAATCTTTATCTCTTCGATCGCAGGCGCGCGTGCCGTCAAATTGACAGTCGTACCAGATGGCTTATACGACTTGAGCGCGACGGCTAGCAACGGATGCGTCAGCGGAAACTCCTTAGCAAGATGCTCACGCACTTGCACAGCCAACTCGGCTGATGGCGATTTGCGCCACTGGGCAATGGGCGCTGGCAATTCGGTGCCGATGTCCTGTGAGGCTGGTTGGCTGAGAAAGTGCCAGGGTCCATGGGGATTGCCAGCGAGTATATTCGGCGAGACATCTTTGGCGAGATCCCACGTCCTGGTACCGTCATGAATAGTCAAATTCACGGTCGTCATATCACAGGAGTGATTTCCATCCCGTGGACTGACCACCAACGCCACAACTTGTTCTGGCTCGATACGCACATTCTCGAAAGGGCCAAAGGTAAGCACTTTAGAGCGTTCGGAAAATCCAGAGGCCAATCGCTCGACATTCGCACCCCGGCGAACTTCCACCGACCATGCGATACCATTGCCGCATTCGGGATGCGCGTGAACCACGCTGCCTTGGATCATTAGCTTGGATGCCGCTGATGATTTCCATGCGATGACCGCGGCGCGATCCGGTGCTGGATGCGTCGCAACACTGTGTCCTGGCATTACGCCTGGAATTCGAACGGAGTTGTCCGACGAATTGGCCAAAACGCTAAGTGCGTTGTCGCCCACCCAACCTTGAACAAAGTTGTATCCAGACGCACTCTCCATTTTGCGAACCATGAGCGGTTCGAGCGTTGAGAAACCGAACCCCAAGTACTCGCGCCACATGGCCAGCGATTCCGGTGGCGCGTTTTCGTTCCCGGCTGCCAGTGCCGCCAGGCACGCTTCCGAGTCAGCGACCAGTTGCGTGCGTTTGGCTTCCAAATACGCGATAACTTCTGAAAGGTTCTGAATTGGGAGATCAGGGCGACCTTTCGCGACCAATCGAGGGCTTTCCCAAACGACGACATCTCCTTTGTCTCCATCGCCGGCATTGGTGGCCACCAAATAAACAGTATGGTCACGGTTGCCTTCAAACTTCCATTGCAGTTCTTGCCTGGCCACCAAAGGTGTTACGGGTTCTTGCCACGCCTTGGGTCCGTTCACCTTGCCGATATGTCCCACATTGGCAAAGCGCCACAGCAGTTTTTGCCATGCCTCGATGTCCGCAGCCGTTAGTTGTTTGGCCCGATACTTTTGGATTAGCGGCGCAAGCAACGGCGATGGCTGAGATGCTTCGAGGGCCTCACGCAGCAGCTTCAAATACTTTGGGCTAAGGTGTGCGGTATCGCCGCGCCCCTGAACCGCGTCGAGATAGCGTTGCAACGGCAAACGTCCGGTTTCAGTCCCCACGTCCAGCGGAATACCTTGCTGAACCGACTTGGATGCATCACCGTAGGTCGTATATCGAGCATAAAAGTTCCGAATGGCCGCAAGCGTTTCATCCGTCCAATCTTGTTGAGAGTCACTACTGGAAAAGCGAATACCATCGTCGAGCAAGACCATATGACGCGAGACCTCCTTGGCCGCATCCAGGTACTTCGTCAACAGAGCAGGCGACATCACCAAAGCTGCGCCGACATTCGTAAATCCTTCTCCGGCAGCGCCGTCGACCGGGAAATCCCGAGCCGGTTCGAGTGTATCGATGCCGGTCAGATCGCGAAGCGTATAGGTATATTCATGATTCGATAGTCGACGTAAAACCACCGCGCCTGGATCACCGGCATTGGCTAAAGCCACTTCATCCAGCGTCTTTCGGACCCAGCCGATCAATTGCTGCTTCTGCTGATTCGAAAGCTGCTTTGAACCTTTGGGAGGCATCTCACCCAACTCTAGTTGATGCAGAACTTGCTCCCAGACTTCCGTGTGTTGCTTGATGACTCCCAGAGAATCAAATCGCTCGAGGTCTAATTCTCCTTCGACCTTCTCCGTGGAGTGACAGGTATTGCAGGACTCACGCAAGATGGGCAGTATGGACTTTTCAAATTCATCACCCACGCATTCAAGCAACTGGCTCAAACAACCGGCCAGGATACAAACGAACATCAAAGAGAATCGGATCACAACAATCGCTCCTAGTGAAAAAAGGGTCAGGTCCCTTTTCGGATAAATTGGAACGCGAAGATGTCGGCTTCCTGCAATACAAAACGTAGCCGAATGGTCTTGCCGGCCAAACGCGCGACGTCCGTCTTTTTGTTCCAAACGACGGTCTGGTCGATGGAGTCGCCCACCATCGCTTGGTGATCTGCCAGCGCATAACCGGGTATCGCTTTCCCTAGCTCGTCCTGGATCTCTAACTTCACGCTGCCGCCGGCGCTAGTGGAGTAGTTTAGCGAAAGTTCATCGCCCGCGAAGACAAATGGTTTGGTGAGCAATTCGCCGGCATCGGCACCTGCATGCACCGACGCAAAGCCATCCGTGCGGAGCGTAAACCGACGGTAAGGCGTGGTGTAGATCGACATTTCGTTGGGGCCGGTGGGCACAACATTCAGTGCCGCATAGTTCGAACGGTTGCCCCAGCGGTTTGGGTCCAAGCCAGGTCGAATGAAAGCTTCACGGAAGGTGCGATCAAAGGGCTGATCTCCGCGGGCAGTCATGAACATAATGTCCGTGCTTTCGCCACGCTCAGGATGAAACCGAGTCGGCAGGGCCACGTAAATATGCGGCGCGCGGAAGTAGGGGTGAGTCAGCGTCGTATAGAGGTGCTCGCCGGTGAAGTTGGGATTCAGAGGCACCGGCTCGGTCCAGTGCAGAAAATCCTCCGAGGTGGCGCGCGATACGCTGCGCAGTCCATCCAAACGCCATTCAGTGGCCGTACTGACTCCGGCCGTGAAGGTGCGCACATAGGCCACATACTTACCTTCTGTCGCAGACCAAAAGGCAACGTTCTGCGAGTCGAACGCACCCTTGGTCATAACTGGTTTATCGCTCAACTTGCGCCAATGAATACCGTCACCAGATGCGAAGGCGATCAGTCCGCCACCAGGATTGCGATGAATGGTACCGGCCAAGGCCTTGAAGCGCTCGCTAGCTGGCACGCCAGGGCGACTATCCAAAAACGGCGAGAAGTTATGGCACACGCTCTTCTCATGCAAAATCACATTGTTATCTTTCGTTCCATCGATCACATGCAGTCCAAGTTTTGGTCGGGTCCAATGAACACAGTCCTGGCTCTCACAGTATCGGGTGACTTCACTGCTGTCGCCATCGAACTTCGCCCCGCGCGCCTCGCGGGTGTAGAGACGAAAAAGGTTTCCGTCTTTGATCACCGTACCATATTCCATGTTGTTTGCCGGTTCGGTCATCGGCTCTGCAAGTTGGGGCTGGTGCAACTTTAGATGAGTACCAGACATCTTGTCGATCAAATATCGATCAACAAAGAGCTCCCTGCGCGAACCCAGCTCAAGCCGTTTGGACTGCTCGTCCGCGAAGACGCTCAGCGGCGCAAACAACAGGGTGATTGCCAAGGTGAGAACCAGTGCAAGGCGATCGCTTGGACGACTTGTTGTTTGAGTCATGGATGGAGGCCTGGTGCTTGTACGCTTGCGGTTGGGTAAGGGAGTACGCCTGCGGCTGACTGTTACACGAGTACTTAAAGCGGAATCGGCGCGAGCCGTCCGGTTCCGCCTGGCTTTTCTCGCAGAAACACCGGGCAGCTTGCGCTGCTCCGCTTAAATGAACGGTCTTGCGTTTAACAGTCAGCCGCAGGCGTACTCGTTCATCTGAGTACGCCTACGGCTGACTGTTAAACTAGCCGTTGACAACATTTTCCAGCGGTAGACCTGCAACCGCGGCCAAGGCGATCCGGGCCGAGGTTACTCGCATTTCATTCTTCGACTCAACACTGCAAAACGCAGCGTGGCAGGTGACAATCAGGTTTGGTGTGGCGGCTTCGTCGGACGTTTTCAACGGCTCGTCCTCGACAACGTCTAAACCCGCACCAGCCAATCTACCATTTCGCAGCGCCTTCAGGATCGCCGTCTTCTTGATGACAGCGCCGCGAGCCGTATTGACGACGAAGGCCGTTGGCTTCATCAGCGCTAGTTCCACTTCGTCAATCATGTGACGAGTTTCTTCATTGAGTGGACAATGGATCGAAAGCACATCGGCTTTCACCAGTAAATCAGACAGCGATTTAGCGCGAGCAATCCCAATCGCTTTGTCGACGCCATTGGGCAGGTACGGGTCGTAAAAGCAAACTTGGAATCCCAACGCTTTCGCCCTGAGCGCCGTCGCCGTACCAATGCGCCCAAGTCCAATCACGCCAAATACTAGTTCGCGAAGTCGGCGCAGTTTCGGCTGGACGCGAATCACCCAACCCAGGCTTTTGGCCTCGGCATCCAGCGGAAACAATTGACGGCATAATGCGAGTGCTAACGCAATGGCATGATCAGCGACTTCTTCGGTTCCATAGTCCGGCACATTGCAGACCGGAATCCCCAGTTGCCGGGCCGCATCAATGTCCACCGAATCATAGCCCACGCCGTTGCGAATTAGCGCCTTACAACTCCGCAGCCGTCTAAGACCAGCAGCCGTGATTGGCGTGTTGTGCCAGACAATGAGAGCGTCGGCGTCACATATCTCGTCATTAAAGTCAGCGTCGCTCGAACATAAAAAACGCTTCACTTGAGCGGCATCGCCAATCGCCGCTCGTTCCACGGCAGCATCGGAGTCATCCAGTGGCGAAGCAGCCCAATCGATAATGGCAATCAATGGCATGAGTTGTTAGTTCTATTTGAATGTAGTTGCGGTGGATCTTGGCTATTCCTCACGACCAAAAATTGTTCCTCGTGCGGCAATTCTAAAACCATCCAAGTCGCTGGGCAAAAATGCACGATACGCTGCAGACAGGCTCACGCGGCACTCGCATCAGTTCATCGTTGACTGGTGAGTGAGATCTGCGCCTCGCTTCATGCCAGGATCTCCTTGACCACCGAGCCGTGGACATCGGTCAAGCGGAAGTCGCGGCCAACTTGGTTCCAGGTAAGTCTGGTATGGTCGATGCCGAGCAAGTGTAGCATGGTGGCATGCAGGTCATGAATGTGGACTTTGCCTTCGACCACGCGGTAGCCCATATGATCGGTTTCACCATAAGTCAGACCACCCTTCACGCCGCCGCCAGCCATCCATGCACAAAAGCTTTCCGGCTGATGCTCACGACCATGCTTCTCGATCGGGGCAGTGCCGCTCAGATCCTGACTCCAGGGAGTACGACCAAATTCACCGGACCAAAGTACCAGCGTTTCATCGAGCAACCCACGCTGTTTCAAATCCTTAAGCAGTCCCACGACCGGCCGATCGGTCTGTTGGCAGAGCCGCGGCAAGTTGCCACGAATATCACCGTGATGGTCCCAGCCATCCATTGTGACCTGCACGAACCGTACCCCAGACTCGCTCAGCTTACGTGCCAATAGACACGCCCGGCCGTGCTTGTCACTATCTTTGCCGCCAATACCATAAAGATCGAGTGTGGACTGGGTCTCATGGGATAGATCGACCAATTGCGGCGTCGTCGTCTGCATACGAAAGGCAAGTTCCATGTTCTGGATCATCCCTTCCATGTTTGCGTCGCCTTGAAGATTATCCAGCAATCGCTGATTCAAACGTTTTGTCAAATCAATCCGCTGCCGCTGTATCGTCTGGTTGCTTGACGCGTTTCTCAAATTCTCGATCGGCAAGGTCTTGTCGTTCAATGGCACTGTGAGCGGAGTGCCTTGATGTTTCGCGGGCAGAAAGCCCGAGGCATAAGTGCGCACACCAGGCGCATGAATGCTGACGAAACTGGGCAGATCATTATTTTCGGTCCCTAGACCATAACTGATCCAAGCCCCCATGGATGGTCGCACTTCAGTGAAGACACCCGTGTGAAACTGGTTCGTCGCGCTAGCATGTTGAGGGTTATCTGCGTTCATCCCGCGCAGCAGGCAGATGTCATCTGCGACGCTCGACAGTTGCGGTAGGAGATCCGATATCAACATCCCCGATTGGCCACGCGGCCTGACCGGAGCCGCTTCTCCAAGCGCCAGAAACTTCTCCGTTCCCACTTGCGTAACTTCTTTGCGCAGCGGTGAATCGATCTTCTCACCATGCTTCTTTCGAATGTATGCCTTCGGGTCAAATAGATCGTGCTGCGAAGGCCCGCCCGCCATGAACAGGAAGATCACCCGTTTCGCTTTGGGCTCACAGTCAGGAATCCGCGCAGCGGATGGATTGCTAGCCGCACGAAGAATGTCTGCCAGCGCCAGACCTCCAAACCCACAGCCCGCCGACTGAAGCATCTGGCGACGATTGATTGGTAAAGTATATTTCATATTTGGTTTCCTTCGTAGAGGAATCGCTCCGCGACTCCTCAATTATCTTCTTCGAGTCTGCCGGGTAAGGTGGATTGCAAATAAATGGATGTGCCGAGTTGCGGAGCAACCGGCCACTTGTAGAGGAATCGCTCCGCGACTCCTCAACCATCTTCTTTGAATCTGCCGGGTAAGGTGGATTGTAAATAAATGGATGCGCCGAGTTGCGGAGCAACTCGGCTACGGGCAAATCTCATCGGGGCAACGATAATAGATGCCTTCATCCGGTTTCAGCTTGGCTTTCTCTCTGTTCTTAGCAATATAGTTGCGAAACTTTATGAAATGGTCGGGATCACGTACCAAATGATCGAAGCTTTCATGCTGCCAAAACTCACCGGATCGACCAAGAGCCGAATTGACCTTTACCGCAGTGTAATGCTTCCAAGATCGGCACTGGCCCAGTAAGCGCACGCCAGGCAGAAAGCAGACCATAACATGCGCATGATTTGGCATTACGACGAAATCCGAAACGTGATAACGCACCGTTGGGCTCGCTAATACTTCTTTCGTAGTTTCGTCTTTCGTAGACGAATTGCTCCGCAACTCGTCATCAGAGTCGCGGGGCGACTCTGCTACATGAAACCCATCAAAATACAACAAAGCATCCGATACAATTTTCGCCAAGTGCTGGTCTCTCAGAACACACTCTCCATATCCTTGATCCAACGCAGCTTCCAGTTTCGTGGCGTACTCACGATGGTAGGCACGCTGGAGATCATGTGATAACCGCCCAAGTGCAGTCACCCAATCTTCACGTTCCGGGTGAATACCATGACGTCGCAACCAGTCGTCACGTTGGTGTGTCAGCAGTTCCCCAACCGACGCAGGTAACGAATCAGCAGTTCTAAACGTGATGAAGTACGTGGCGCCTTCCTGTTCCCAATGTGGCAATTCACCAAAGCTAACGGTATAGGGCTGCGTAGCATCGAAGAACCCGAAGTAATCGTCAAGTGACATAGTCAATCCTCGCCTTCGTAGAGGAATCGCTCCGCGACTCCTCAATTACCATTTGTCTTACTTGCCCGTAAAATCCGCTCGCTCAAAACTGTTCATGCCGAGTTGCGGAGCAACTCGGCTACATTTTACAAACGAAATAAAAATTCGTTGGATGCCAAAAGCGCGTGACAGATCTCTTGCCAGCTCAACACATCGCGCGAAGGCTTGTCTTTGGCCTCGAGTGTTGCATCGACTTGCGTCAGGAAAGCACGAGTGTCGTCACGTTCGGCGGCCGTGACGGGCCGATTGAAGACTCGCAGCCAGAGCTGATTTAGTCGCACGTCGGCTGGCGCTGAATCAGACAGTAGTTGATCCGCTAACGCCTTGGCTCGTTTCCGGAATAGATCATTGTTCATCACAAACAGGGATTGGGTCGGCACGACGGTTTGACTGCGCTGCCCTGCAATTTGAGCGGGATTGACGAAGTCGAAGAACGATCGCAGGCGGTCGTTCGTCGCGGTGTTGGTTCGCATCACTGGCAAGTAAATCGTACGCAAGAACTCTTCGCCCGCACGTGGCTTACGGTGCGCGTAGTTGGGCGGGTTCACTCCCTGTAGAACCAGAGCTCCACAGTTCTCGATCTCTTCAAGCACCAGGGCTGGACCACCGCCGCTTGGTTGCAGTTCGCCGCTGACCGCCAACAATCCGTCACGCAGCGCTTCGGCGTCCAATCGCTGACGATTCATGCGCCAGAGCAGTCGATTGTCAGGGTCCACTTTCATCGCCGCCGCGTCATTCAAGCTGTTCAGTCGATAGGTTCGGCTGAGCACGATAG
>JADLDX010000584.1 GCA_020846515.1 Pirellulaceae bacterium | reverse complement strand
TTTTCGTCTGTCGCTGCGTGCCTTCGATGCGCAGCTCGACACACTGACGCTGACACAAGAAGAGTTTGGTCGTCGAGTCAATTTGATGGAACCCGAAAAGAGTTTGCTGCTCGAGAAGCCGCTCATGATCGTGGCTCACGGTGGCGGTTTGCAGATTCGAAAGCAACAAGCCGCTTATGAGGTTCTACGAGACTGGGTTGGCGGCGGTGCGCGACTTGATCCGCCTAAAACCCCGCGGATTGTTAAGGTAGAGATCTTCCCGAATCAACGCCGCGTTTTACAGGCTCCTTTCCATCGTCAGCAACTGGCCGTCATGGCCCACTTTGCAGATGGCACCACGCGCGATGTGACACAACTGGCGGCATACTCTAGCTCGAATCAAAACGTAGCGATGGTTGACGACAATGGGCTGGTTAAAGCTTCGCGTCGCGGAGAAGCGGCCATCTTGGTGCGAGTACTCGAGCACATCGAAACCCTGCCACTGATGTTTGTTGAAGACGTCCCCAACTTTCAATGGCCTGAACAACCGCAATCTGGCGAAATCGATCGACTGGTCCATGCGAAGCTCAAGCAGTTGCAGTATGTCCCGGCCGAACCAACGGGTGATAGCGAGTTTTTGCGTCGCGTCAGTTTAGATGTAACCGGACTATTGCCCAGCCTCGAAGAGACCCAACAATTCTTGGCTAGTTCGGATCCCGAGAAGCGAGCCAAGGTCATTGATAAATTGTTGGACAAGCCAGAGTATGCCAAGTTCTGGGCGCTCAAGTGGGGTGACTGGCTACGGCTGACCGGCAAACGCATCGGCGACGATGCTATTTACAAGTACCATCGTTGGATTGAGAACGCGTTGCGAGACAACATGCCGTACGACCAGTTCGTGCGACAACTGTTGGCTTCCACAGGCAGTACGCTGTCCAACCCACCGGCCAACTTCTATCGCACCGCCGGCGACATGCACGAATGCGTAGAAACATTTTCGCAGTTGTTCATGGGTGCGCGGTTGCAATGCGCCAAATGTCACAATCACCCGTTCGAACGTTGGACTCAAGACAACTACTATGGTCTGGCTGCCTTCTTTGATCGTGTGCAGCGGAAGAAGAGTTCAAGACCTGGCGAAATGTTCATTTGGTACAACGATACGGGCGAAGTCGTGCAACCGCGAACCGGGCAAACCGTTAAACCATGGTTGCCCGTACAAGGCGCACAAGAGATCGCTAACGATGTGGACCGCCGCGGTAACCTGGTCGATTGGTTGACTCAAACCAATAATCCTTATCTGGCGAAGATCGAAGTGAACCGCATTTGGGGCGAACTTTTTGCCCGCGGTATTGTTGACCCCATCGACGATTTCCGCGATTCGAATCCGCCTTCAAACTCGGAATTGCTCGATTGGCTGACTGACCAGTTCGTCAAGAGCGGCTTTGATCGCAAGCACGTCATGCGATTGATGCTGAACAGTCGAACTTATCAAGCCAGCTATCGTACCAGCGATAACAACCGCGAAGACCTGCAGTACTTTTCGCATCAAGAGCCACGACTGCTAAGCGCAGAGCAACTACTAGATGCTATTAACCACGTTACAGGTTTGAGCGACACACTTGGTAGTTTGCCTGAGAACACCAAGGCTACTCAGTTGCCTGCACCAGATTTGGTCAAGCTGGACTTTTTGAAAGTCTTTGGACAGCCAGAACGATCTACTGTCTGCGCCTGCGAACGTTCCTCGGAGTCCAATTTGGGAATGGCGATTGAGTTCTTCAATGGCCCGTTCATCCATCAAAAATTGCGCAACGAGAACAATCGCTTTCGAAAAGCCATTGCGGCTGGTCGCTCCGACAAGGAGATCATTACCGAGCTGTATCAGTTGGCCGTTTGTCGAGAGCCAAGTGCGGCTGAGCTAGAGGTATCGATCAAGCAAATTGCCTTGCGAGGGGAGCGAGCGGCGGGCTTCGAGGATATTTGCTGGGCTTTGCTCAATACTGATGAGTTTTTGTTCCAGCACTGATTCTCTTTGACGCAGTTATCACTTTGACACTCTACGCCAGCGAATCCACTATGCGTAAGCCCTATATCCACTCGAGTACTGACAAATCCTTGCCGCACATCGTGAGGGCCACCATGCCAAATTTCATGTCGCTCAGTGCTGTGATGCGCAGTGCTGTGATCATGAGTGCTGTGGTGGTGCTTGGGTTGTTGCGGCCGGTGGGGGCGGCGGAGCCAGTGAGTTTTCGCAATCAAATAGCGCCATTGCTATTGGAGAACTGCACGAGCTGTCATGGACCCAAGAAGGCTGAAGGTGGATATCGGCTTGATTCTTATGCGCAGCTTGCCAAAGCCGGCGACTCGGGCATTATGCCGTTAGTTGTCGAAGGTGCTGCGCACAGTGAACTGGTACGGCGGTTGGTCACGACGGACGCTGGTGAACGCATGCCAGCGGAACGAGACGCGTTATCGGCAGCAGCTATTGAACTATTTTCACGTTGGCAGGCTGAGGGCAGCAAATTCGACGGCGAAGATCCGACGGTGCCAATATTCGAATTGACTCCGGCTCGCACGTATGCCCCGGCGCCTGAAAAGTATCGTGTGCCGCTGCCGGTGACTGCCTTGGGATTTTCGCCAGACGGTTCGCAGGTATTGGTCAGTGGCTATCACGAGTTAACCATCTGGGACGCGACCACCGGCGAGCTCAAGCGGCGTATCTCCAATTTGCCGGAGCGCATTCATTCGCTCGACTGGAGCGCGGATCAGAAGACGTTAGCCGTGGCAGGTGGATCGCCAAGTCACATTGGTGAAGTTCGGTTGGTCGACTGGGCGAGCGGTCAAGTTACCAAGAGTTTTGGTCGGGCGGCCGACATTGTGCAAGTGGTTCGGTTTCAACCGGGCGGGGCGTTGGTGGCGACCGGAAACACGGATGGTACTGTACGTTGGTTCGATATGAGCGACCTGCATCAAGTGCGTAGCGTTGCTGGTCATGCCGACACAGTGAACGATATTGCATGGAGTCGAGATGGTAAGCGCTTGGCCTCTGCCAGCCGTGATAAGACTGCCAAGGTGTTTGTCGTCGAGTCGGCGGAGTTGATCGCGACCTATTCAGCGCATGCTGAATCTGTGACCGGTATTTGTTTCAATGATGGTGATAAAGAAATCACCAGCGTCGGCGCCGATCAAAAAGCTCATCGTTGGCAAATTGAAGACGGAAAAAGTTTGGCCAAGGTGGCAGTACCTGGTACAGCCACGCGTTTGTTTCTGGACCGAACACATCTCTGGTTGGCCGTCACAGATCGGACAGTGCGTCAAATGGAACTAGCCACGACCAAGCTGACGCGTCAACAAGATGGCCATGCCGCATGGGTCACCGCCTTGGCGGTTCACCCGGCCTCTGGGCATATGGCCTCTGGAAGTCTAGACGGTGAAGTCCGCGTCTGGAAACTCGACGACGGCGCTCTGACCAAATCATGGACCGCGCAGCCGAACTAACCCTCCCTGCTGCTGCGCAGCAGCCGAACTAACCCTCCCTTTGGGTGCGCTGATAAAAAGTTCTAACCCGTTGCAAGTTGGACGGTTGCGCGATTTGTCTTCGCGGTTTTCGATTTGGATGGACGCGTTTCGCGGTGTGCCTTGATTCTACG
>JADLDX010000583.1 GCA_020846515.1 Pirellulaceae bacterium | reverse complement strand
CGCGAAACAGGAACGCCAAAATGAAGGCCACAATGACCGATTCCACCGTCTCCCGAATCGCATGTGGATTGGGAGGACGCTTTTCCTTCTTAGCGCTGGTCGCTGCCTCGCCGGCAGGCACGTTGACAGCCGCCCCATTGGGTGGCTTATCGGTCTGAGGCTTATCAGCCTGAGGCTTGTCTGTATGTGGTTTGGCAGCATCTGCCATGGGGAATATTCCTGTTGCGCTTATATGCGTAGTGTTGATTTGCTCGACAGTATACTTGCAATCGGCCCTTGGCAGAATGTCGTTTCGGTCTCCTCAGGGCACCTCCGGCGAGAGAACTGCTGGTATTGTGTCGTCGGTCAGCATAGACTGACGCTTTATTTTCGAACCTTTCCATTCCGTCAGTGGCACATACGATGCGATTTGCAATTTGCAACGAAACTTTCCAAGACTGGCCGTGGGAGCGAGCTCTCGAATTGACGCTAGAGTGTGGCTACACGGGTTGGGAAATTGCCCCTTTTACCATGGGGGGTCGGGCTGACCAATTGCCGGCTGGCCGCCGCGAGCAAATGGCGCAGCAGATCTCGCGTGCCGGCGTCGAAGTGGTGGGCCTGCACTGGCTGTTGGCCCAGACCGAAGGCTTTCACCTGACGACTACCGATGAGACTATTCGTCAGCGCACGGCCGAATATTTGTGCCACTTGACGGAATTGTGTCGAGATTTGGGCGGCTCGATCATGGTTCTTGGATCGCCTCAGCAACGCAATTTCCCTGCTGAGATGACCCACCAACAGGCGGCTGAGAACGCCATGTGGGTGCTGGAACGAGTCATCCCCACGCTCGAGGCGCAGAAGGTTACCTTGGCCATCGAACCCTTAGGGCCGGGCGAAGGCAACTTCCTCAACCATGCCACCGACGCTGTCAGCATGATCGAGCGACTCAATTCGCCTTGGGTCCGGCTGCATCTGGACGTCAAAGCGATGAGCACCGAGGGCATTCCGATCGATAAATTGATTATCGATAACGCGAAACATCTGGCGCACTTCCACGCCAACGATCCCAACCGGCAAGGCCCCGGCATGGGCGATGTCGATTTCGTGCCCATCTTCGCTGCCTTGCGAACGGCCGGTTATGAAGGCTGGGTGAGCGTCGAAGTTTTCGACTACACGCCCGGTATCGAAACGTTGGCTCGGCAAAGCATGCAGAACATGCGATCAGCGCTGCGAAAGCTAGGCTTGTAACGCCCATCGGGTGCGCATGCCAAGTCAGGCGACTTCGGCTGCGGCAGTACTCGGGTAGCTGATCCACGCGAAGTCGGTTCTTGCTAAAATGGGGTGACGAGCACCGGGTTAGTTTAGCCAGGGCCATGGGTTGAGTCGTTTGAAATTTTGAGAGCCGCGATGAAGCAAGTCGAACATGATGTAGTCGTAGTGGGTGGTGGTCCTGGTGGTTATGTGGCGGCCATCCGCGCGGCGCAGTTGGGACTCAACGCGGCTTGCATTGATGAGAACGATCGCTTCGGGGGCACCTGCCTGCGCGTAGGCTGTATTCCCAGTAAAGCCCTGCTGGAGTCCAGCCACCTCTATCACGAGGTCAAGGAGCAATATACGGCTCACGGTATCAAGGCCAGTGGCGTCGAACTGGACCTGGTCGCCATGTTGTCGCGCAAGGACAAGATCGTCGATCAACTGACCGGCGGCATCGATATGCTGCTCAAACGCAAGAAGGTCACTGCCTATCGCGGACGCGGCAAACTGCAAGATCCCGATACTGTCGTTGTACAAGGCAAAGACGAGCCTGTGGCGCTGCGCGCCAAGCACATTATTCTCGCCACCGGCAGTCGCTCGGCTACGATGCGGGGTGTTGATGAAGATGGCGTGCGCATCGGCAACAGCACGATGGCTCTGAACTTCCCCAGCGTACCCGAGCACCTGGTGGTTATTGGTGCGGGTTATATCGGGTTGGAACTGGGCAGTGTTTGGAAGCGACTGGGCAGTCGCGTCACCGTGCTCGAGGCTCTACCGCGGATCATGCCCGGCATGGACGCGGAGATCGCGCAACTGGCCCAGCGCACCTTCGAAAAACAAGGGCTGGTGTTTCGATTGGAAAGTTGGGTGGAAGGGGCCCGAGTCGAAGGCGATCGCTGCATTGTCCAGTGCAAAGGAGCCGATCCAATTCACTGCGATCGCGTGTTAGTGTCGGCCGGACGCGTACCATGCTCAGCCGATATCGGTCTGGAGAACGTTGGTATCGAAACCGATCGTCGCGGCTTCATCGCCGTCAACGAAAACTTTGAAACAGCCGTGCCAGGCATCTATGCCATCGGGGACCTGATCGGTGGGGCCATGTTGGCACACAAGGCCAGCGAAGAAGGTGTGGTCTGCGTGGAACGTATCACCGGCATGCAGAGCCACATCAATTACGATGCCATTCCCGGTGTCGCCTACACTCATCCTGAGATTGCCTCAGTTGGCAAGACCGAAGAGCAATTGAAAGAGGCCGGTATTGAGTACGCGAAGGGCATGTGTCCGTACGGCGCGAACGGTCGCGCGCTGGCTTTGGGTGAGTCGCAAGGCCGCGTGAAGATGCTGGCCGATGCTAAAACGGATCGTGTATTGGGCGTTCACATCATTGGCGCGCATGCGGGCGACCTGATCGCTG
>JADLDX010000582.1 GCA_020846515.1 Pirellulaceae bacterium | reverse complement strand
TTGTCTGCAGATGCGGTCACGCACATGTTGCTGGCCGTTCACAATGGTAATGGCAGCATGGCGCAGTTCAGTCATCCCGAGTTTGGCGGTTCTGGCCAATGGATGCGAGGCGGCATGACTATGGTCAGCGACCTTTTTAACTATCAGTTGAAGAGTCGTGTCGATAACTTGTGCAACGATATTGCCAATGCCTTGGCCTCCCATCAGTTAGTGCCGTTCTTTGGCAGCTTTCAATCGCAGAATCAAGGTGGATCTTCGGCCCAGTCGCAGGCAGCAGGAACAATTGGGTCAACCAATAGTTTGTTTGTACCTGATCCAGCCGCCACGTGGTGGCCGAGCGAATTAGGGTCGCCATCGGCCACTGGTTCGCAAAACAATGTTCGATACGCCTACTTCTCTCACCTGCATCGACTGGCTGTGAAAACCAGTGGTGACGTTTGGGTGTATGACACTCTGGATCATCAAATCAGTGGATTCTCGCAGCAGCAAGGCCACGGCGGCTCAATCACCTTTACCAGTCAATTTGGAACGGTCAATCTTTCCCCATTGCCTGTGCTCTCGCGCGGTGGAGCGACGGAGCGTCCCAATGCAACATTCAATCCGCCGCATGCAGCCGCCGGTTCGTTCTCGATCGAACCACCGCCGGTTGAACAGCCAAGTGTACAACCTTCAGCACACACTCCACTAACAACTCAGCCCTTCGCTCAGCCCAGCACAGGTACAAGCACAAGTACGCCGAGAGATGTGGGACATGACATCCTGGACACTTTGGAGCGGCTGGGAGCGTTGAAGGATAAAGGCTATATAACTGACGAAGAGTTCGCCAGTAAAAAAGCCGAACTCCTATCGCGTCTATAAGCCATTGGTTCGCCAAGGTTCAGGCAGTAGAAACGGCCGCCTGGTGTCCCGCGGCCACGGGCTGTGAGTCTTGGGAATGCATGGCCCAAACGGCTTTAGAGCTCAAGACTGCATCGCCGTTGATCGTGGCGAATGCCACATCGGCAGCATCGCGGCCGATGCCAATGCGCACCAGTCCGGTCAGAGGGGCTAGTTTCGTTGGATCGAAGAGGAACCACCGTCCATCAAGAAAGGCCTCCATGAACCCGTGAAAGTCCGGAGGATTTAAGTCGACTGCATATCCGGACACATAGCGCGCTGGGATGCCAATGCCGCGGCAAAGCGAAATGGCTAAATGGGCATAGTCTCGGCAGACGCCGGTGCGCATCAGCAGCACATCCGAGGCAGTTGTCGTTGCGTTGGTCGAGCCAGGCGTGTAGTCCAAGAAATCATGAACCCAATCGCAAATGGCCTGCACACGCTGGTGACCGAACTCAAGATTGCCGAATTCTTCAAAGGCAAACCTGGCCAACAAGTCGCTTTCGCAGTAGCGACTCGGATTCGAATAGGGCAACACGTCGGCAGGTATGCGTATCCTGGCAGTCTCGGACACCTCTGCCGGGAGGGCAACCTCTGGTTGCAAGTCGATAGTGGCCCTGTATGAAATGCCGAGCGTGCCGGGCTCGGCGACAGTACGATAGATTCGGTTTCCATCCAAGCCAACCTCTAATTCTTCCAAGGTAAGCTCTGGGGCAAACTTCAACTCTTCGTGCAGTAGTTTTTGATGATCGGTCTGAGCGGCCGAAATTTTCAGCAAGAGCACGGTGAACTGTCGGACGTCATAACTCAGCTCGCTACCAACTAAAATTGTGCTCATCACTGCTCATCTGGTTCAGGTTGCAAAGGATGGGAATCTTGCGAAGCCATCGACTGGCCGCTGCGCGCGGTCCCGGATGTGCTTAGCAATTCCTGGGCCCAATCCATCGGAATTGTTTTTAATGATTGACTTAGCACCTGCGACCACCACAACGTAGTGGCCTGGAGGTCGTTGGCGTCATAACGCCTGAAGACTGGGCGCCGGTTACCATTGGCTATGACGGCCACATCGATTGGATAATCGACATCCGTGACACTGGTGCGCGTCGCGTCGAAGGCCAACAATGCCAGGGCGAGTGCTGACTGAAGCGATGAATCGTAGTTCAACAAACGATCGAGAATGAACTTGCCGTAGTAAGTGCGACCGATGATGAAATAGGGAGAGTCCGGAGATGCCTCCAGCCAGTTTCCCTCGGAATAGACATAAAACAACTGGGGTGCCGGGTCGGCCCCCAAGCTACCTCCGATGATGGCATGCAGATTAAATAGCAGGCCGGCAGAAGCGAGAGCAGCACCATCTTCGTGGCGGACGCGTCGAAGCTGGTCGCCAAAAACGTTGACAAACTGATACAGGCGATCGATGGAGAGCTTGGGGTCTCTCAGGGTCTCTTCAACATAGACAAGCGTCTTGTCGCGAATCGATCGCAGACCGCTAGTCATGGTGAACAGCGACTCGTCCTTATGCAGAAACTCAGCTAGCTTTTGCTTGTTGAGTTGTTCGCTCCCGCGTACGATCCGCGTGTCCGCCAGTGCCACAATGCCCTCGCGAACTCGTATACCGATACAAAATGTCAAATGCTTTCCAGTAGAAGAAGAGTCATGGATCGACCGAAAAATCGCGGCGCGACGTCGATCTGCTAATGCAGTGGTCTCTACTGCTTTAGTTTAGTGCACACGCGTCTATGGACGTCAGACGATATATGCCTTTGGCCCGAATTCTTTCTTGCTGCTGCTGCGCAGCAGCAGCAGAACTAACCCTACCTCTGGGAGGGTCGCAAAAAAAGGCGCTACTGCAGCCTGTTTTTTCGGGGAGGGTGC
>JADLDX010000581.1 GCA_020846515.1 Pirellulaceae bacterium | reverse complement strand
TGGAACTGCGTGAGCAATTGCTGACCAACAGACAGTTCACTGTCGAGCGACTCTTGGTGCCGACCCGCCTCGTCAAACCAAATCAGCGAGTTGGGCAAATCGACAAACGCCAAGCCCTTTTCGCAAGCAACCTGCACGCCAGCCGGCGGACGAAACGTAATCGCTTCATGCCAAGTGCCCGGAATGTACGCGCCGCAACTGATCTGCGCTAACGTAGCCTGCGAGGGATCATCGCCCGTGGAAAAGTCGAGGCTTAATACTTGATAGTCGGGAGTGGCCAAATCCGTCATCGAGGGATGATAGACGGCCTGTACGCCCCGCGGTTCATGCCCCACGATAAATCGGCACCAATCGATCAACTCCATCAGCTCACGCTGGCTGCGATCGGTCAACGATCGATGGGTTCGTTGACCATTGCCCGTCTCACAGGTCAAACGTCGGTGACAAAACAGCAAACGTGGACGACCCAAGCGCGTCGCAATCAGTTCCTTCAGGCGCAACGTAGCCGGTGCAAACCGCCTCGGGAACTCAGCCATGAATGCCACCCCAGACTCGCCGACCTGCTGACGCAACTCATTAGCCACGGCTGGCTCAAAGTCGATCTCCGTACCGCAATAGATGGCTTTCCCGTACTCGCAAGCCGCTTGAATGGGTAAAGTCCCAAACCAGTCCCCATCCAACAGCATGATCGCATCGATGTCGTCACGCTGCAGCATGTTGCGATAGCCATCAAAGCGTTCGCACTGGAATTCCTGAGCCACCTGGTCAGCCAATCGAGCTACGCTGCAGTAAACACCGCGCACCTCAAAGCGATCCTGCAGCATGCGGAGGGCTGGCCGATAGCGATTTTGCCAGTCTTTTGAAAGGCCGATCAGGCCTAAACGAAGTCGCATGGTTGGATCCCAAAAAGTGTTCTTGAGCGGTTGACCACAAACGTTGGCCGTCCGCTGAGCGTGACTGATGACCCAGAGCCTATCGAAGCCATCAACGATTTTTGAACGCGAATTCTAGCAACTCCACCCTTTTGGACAAACATTCCAAAAAAATCTTTCGGACCAGTCGCATATAGCCCACAAGAGTGGTAACTACCCTTTTGCAAAACATGGGGCGTTTTACGTAACCCTCAAAACGGGAATGACTTGCTGCATTCCGTCGCAATTGTTCTTCCGCTTGGCTAGCATAACTTTGGATGGTCTGGGTCGCCTGACGATAATGCTAGCACGGCAGCAGGCAGTTGCCAGCACCTTTTCGGTGCCTATACTCTGGCGAAACATTGGTCGTTAAAGGTTGCGTGACTGGAAAACTTTAGCCAGCTTTCCAGGACTTGATTCTCCTCTTCGATTTTGCCCGCCGCACCCTTTAACAGCGAGACATATCAGCGCGCTGGGATGGAAAGGACTCGTACTGCCGACTGTCGGTTAGTTGTATCACGGACGTATTCTTGGTCAGCCGTACCAAACGGGGCTCAACGGACAGCGCGAAGCTGCGGGGCTACCATGGGGCGATTGTCCTGGATTACCAAGTTATCAGCAATGACAGTCTGTTTGAACTGGCAGGAGTCCTGTTCATCTTTGCTGATTGATCGCCACACTGTCTTTTCACGAAGGGATGACAAGTATGGTTCATGTGGCATTAGCTCTTATACTGGCTGTTACTTTAGCCACGAACGAAGTTTCAGACGAATACGACGCTGCGTGTGCGAAGGCCGAAAAGGAGAAAAAGCCGCTCTTAGTCCTGGTGGGAGCCAACTGGTGTGCCTCCTGCCAAGTGATGAAGAAGGAAACAATTGAACCCATGAAGGGATCCGGGGAGTTGGATGACGTGGTAGTGGCCGTGGTCGATAAGGACGCACGACCCGAGTTGGCCGAGCAGCTGATGCGCGGTTCAACACTACCCCAAGTCGTCATGTTCAAGCAGGATGCTGATGGTTGGAAGCGTTATAGTTTAACTGGCATGCAGAGCAAATCGCGACTTCGCGAATTGATCTCTCGAGTTCGAGAACCCGTGCGTCAAACTGCGGCTCGTCCGTAATCCTGTTCACTTTACGGCAGTGGGCCGTACAGTTCAAACTTTGAAATCAGCCTCTTGCCTGAAGCGGGTGGAATAAGAAACGGAAGCACATCGCCTCCAGCCTCCCCCAAGGCAAAACCAATAGGTTCGAACACTCATCGCATGCGAGGCTCGTGGCCCACCTGCGACGAAAAATAAGCGGTTGACCTACCAGCGCAGGTCGACCGCTTTTTTTATGCCCACTTCTCTACTGACGCCACAGACCAACTTGGTCACAACCTAGTCACAACCTAGTCACAACCTGGTCAGCAACAGACCGGGCAGCTTGCGCTGCTCCGCTTACATTTGTACCGGTCTTACAGCCCGCAGGTTCTACGGTCCAACACTCTCTTGCATGCGCCGCTCGTAGATCTCACGCGCTTGCTGATAGGCTGCGGCGGCTGCCTCACGTTCACTTTCGCGAATTTGATTGCGTTTGCGTTCCCAGCAAACATCCACGGCCTGACGGCACCACTGCGCGCTGGCGAGACTGGGCCGAACTGGCTTGCCATCCACCACCACAAAAATCGGATTCGTATGGACCGATGGCAGGATACGTAGCGCTACCCAACTGGACTGCGTCAGCTCAATTTCCCAGGTGAGCTCCTGCACAGTACCGTCGGCCTCAATCTCTTGTCGCTGAGCCACTTGTCCGTTGACGATCAACTCAACGGGCACTCGCCGTGACCCATCGATGCGACAACGCTCCAAATGCCAATACGGTTTTTCATCGAGTCGACGCTGACCAATGGCCCGACCCTCGGCCGAAGGTTCAGCATCCAGCAGTGCGGCTACATCAGCCTTAACCGTGACCTTGGATGGTTTATCAATCAACAATTCGCTAGTGGACGCTTCGCCCCCTGCGCCGGCAGCTCCCAACGCGGTGCCGTTGATTTCGAATTTCAACACATGACTCTGACCGTCTCCGCAATAGCTGCGACCATGCTTCAGCCCCTTGACCCAATGCTCATAGGTCAGCGGTTGGCCTTCATCCAGTTGCACATAGATGCGTCCCAAGCCCACGCGTTCACCATAGATACATGGAAAATCGGTCTCGCCGCTGATCCGCGTGCGAAAGCCGCTATTGAGCGTGTGATACCAAATATTCAGCTCCCAAATGGCCGGCGTATCAACGGCCGAGATAAAGTCACACGCGTCGTGGGCCACCGTGACGATAAATTCATTGGCCCCGATACCATCAAAGGCCGGCATCGCCAGGTCGGGTAACTTGTAGGCAGCTTTTCCACCGCTGCGCGGACCAAATTCATTTTTGCCGCCAGGCGTGGGAGCGCGCGTGCCGTTGGGCAAATAATCCGGCAAAGCCAACCCCCAACCGCTATGGCTGTAACCGACAACGCCGCCTTGTTGTTGGCCCCACTTCAGCACTGGCAATGTCCAGCTCGGCCATTGCTCGATGCGCTCCGTCCCCGGATAGTCATCCTCCGACAGTCGCAACAAGCATAGATGCCCAGCATGAGAAGAGGGAAAACCACTGACCTCGACGTCGTAACGCATCAAGTAATCGCGCTTGCTCAAGTCGCTGGTACGACCTTCGAAGAACTGCTTCTGATAATACCAACAAGGTCCCCAACTGAGCACGCACCCCACCTTCAGGTCCTCGCCTAAAATGTGCCGCAGCATATCATCAGGCTTAACGCCTTCGGTGGGTTGTTCGTAGTGGGCGCAACCAGCTGCGTGCACATGATGGTCCCCACTGAACCAGCCACGCTGCGTGGGATCTATCCAGCGTTCGAGTTTGACGACAATTGGTTCCGCGGCTTTGCCGGCTACGACATCGATTTCGGTTTTATAAGCGAGATACTCTGGTCCGCGAGTGGCGGTTACATAGTAGTGCCCCGGTGGCAAATCCAGCGTCTCACCATCCTGTCGATAGACCTGCGGATGAAAGAAGAAGTCAGGTGCCAAGCGACGCGCGGGATTAGGATAGACGCGGCCCTGGGCATCGGTCACCAGCAACGCGGCAGTCGTAGGCGACCCATCGGTGTCTCGAATCGACAGCCGTATCTCGCTGGCCGGCTTGCACAAGAACTGAAGCGGCGCTTCATTGCGGAAACCAAGATCCTGTGTACCTTGCCCGACATCAAACGCCAATGTGGCTTCGCGTTGACCGGCGTCGCGACTGTACAGCTGGATCAAGCGATACTCAAGCGGCAGCCCCGACAGGGTCGGCACCAGCGGCTGCTTGATCAGCACAGCCAGCTCTAACCAACGATCGCGCACGTCGGCGGACGATATATTCTGCTTGGGCTCAGGCGATCCGGAACTGCGCCGCAGGAATGTTTGCGCCTGTGGACTGCTGACACCCAACGGAGCCGTGACGCCCGCTTCGTTATGGATCTTGATCAGGAACGTACGCCAACCATGCTGCACCAGCTCCTGGCGAGCTTGAGGCGCCACCACCTTCACGCGACTCTCGGGATTGATCGACACAGCGGCCAGGCAAAGCGGATCGAGCAACTGTTGAACGCGCGCGGCCACGGCTTCCGCATCCGGACTGGCCATCCCTTTTTCGAGCTCTTCCGTCAGGGCAGCATCCAGTGGTGAACCAGCCAAGTTCATGGCGCTGATTAGACGTTTGACCGACGCCACCAGTGGCTGTGCTTCGACCCCCGTGACTTGCGGCCAACCAGCCGGTAACGTCACGGGCTCCGCGGCGATTGCCTGGAACGACATCCAAGTCACCCAACACAAAGAACAAACGAATGTACGCGCAGACATAACTACCTCGCGACTGTTAAAAGCGGAGCGGCGCAAGCCACCCGGTGTATTGAACCGCCATCATCCAAGTCCACCCAAACCAACCAACCCAAACCAACGGTGATGGCCACAGGTGACGACAACGCCGTCGGAAAAAGCGGGAGCGCTCTCTGGCGTTGCTCCCTAGCCTGAAACTACGGAGAACGACTGGGCCATGATCTAACGTGACACGGCCAGCGCTATGATCATAGCAGTAGGGCTGACGTGCCGCATTGCTCTCTATCCAGCAACCAACGTTTGGTAGCGGTACCGCCCTGGCCTGAGTATCCGGTCAACTTGCCCGAATGACCAAGCACTCGATGGCAAGGAACGATCAGAGGCCATCGATTGCGCGCCATGGCTTGCCCCACCGCCCGCGCGGCGCCGGGACTGCCAACGGCTTTGGCCAATTGACCATAGGTCCAGGTCTCCCCTCGCGCAATTTGCACACAACGCTGCAAGACTCGGCGATGAAACTCCGGCGTCCCACTCCAGTCTAAATGGGCTAACGGAAACTCAAGCTCACCACCCGCGAAGTAATCTTCCATTGCTCTGGCCAAAGCGATCTGACCAGAGCGCAGTGACTGACTGGGCGTCCCGTTATGACCGGGCTGCCCCGCCTGTGCATGGCCCGCCTGTGAATTGGCTACCTGCGCATCGCCACCCGGTTCACCCTCCAAGCGACCAAAGACCAGCCGGTAAAGGCCCTGTCCGGACCAGACCGCCGACAATTCGCCCTGCGGCCACGGGAGTACTTGAATGAACATGTCAACCTCGCCTTTTTTGGTAATGCTGTACCTTGGGCTTAACCACAATGCCGTTCAAATTTAAGCGGAGCAGCGCAAGCTGCCCGGTGTTTCGCCGAGAACAACCAAACGGAACCGGACGGCTCGCGCCGATTCCGCTTTAAGTCGATCAAACAT
>JADLDX010000580.1 GCA_020846515.1 Pirellulaceae bacterium | reverse complement strand
TGGCCTGTGCCGTCGCCGAAGCCCAACTAATTCGCATGCAGGATCTGGTGGAAGCCAACGCCAGCCCAAGCAGTCTGGCATACGTCACCAAAGAGATCGAACTGGCCATCGACAGGCTCGAAAAGCAGTCGCAAGCGACGCTACCACGCGTGAGCCTGATCGAACATCGGCTCGCAGCCGATTATTACCTAGCCGACAAGTCGCAGGCCAGCCGCATGGCCACGGAGCATCAACTGTGGCTGACCAATCCGCCCTGGCGACCAGTAACCACCACCAACACTAACCAAGCCAACACTAATCAGGCAGCCCAACCGCCAGCGGCCACATCTTCTGATGCGTTGGCCGGTAATAACGCCAATGCTAATTCAGGTGCTAGTTCAGGTGCTAGTTCAGGTGCCAGTTCAGGTACGAGCCCAGTTGCCGGCTCAAACACAGGGCAAGCGGCTACGTCGACGGCCGACAAACTTCGGCTACCGCCAGCACCCAGCCCGCAGTGGAAGGATGCCAGTAGAGATCAACGTTGTCAATTGATCGTCTACACGCTGTCTGGGCGAGCCGAAGAGAACAACGAAGCATTGTGGGAGTCCAGCTTTAATCAAACGGCATTAAAATGGTGCTTGAACTTCTGTGATCGTCCGTCTGATAGATCCCAAGAATGGCTGGAGATTCAGTTCCTGCGGATGTTGGCGGAGGACGTGAATTGGAATGTCGATACCACCAACGCTGCTCGATTGGCGCGTTCGCGCAGTCATGCCTGCGCGGCAGTTTGGAAAACATTCTCTAACCTGCAAATTTTATCCTCCGATCCCAGAGCCGAGTTGTCATGGTGGCTGCGCGAAAGCTTGCACGAAGTGGATCCAGTGTTTCACAAGGCGGTCGACTATGTGATCGCCGAGCGATATGACGAGGCCTTGGAAGAGGTGGCTCGAGTGCAGCCGCGACTGAAGGAATTGAAGGAGCGGCGAGAGATGTTGGCACAGGCCATGGACCTGCGCGATCAAGTGGCTTGGATGACACCCCATGTCATACACTGGCTCTTGCGCCGCTACCAGTTTGCCGCTAACGACAAGACCGATGTTGACGAAACGAAGCAGATCGAGCAGCGCATGAAGCAGCTCGGACAGATCGTCACGCTGGCGCATGTGCTTTCCAAAAACCTGCAACCGGTCCTGGCCGCCGACGATACGTTGTCCACGACCAATAGCAAGCTGTCCTCATTGCAGACGACCATCGACGATCTGGCCTCGCGTGTGGCTCGCGAGTTCAAAAACCTTCAAGATGACGTCCAAATTTTGGACCGGAAGCCAAGAGCCAATCCACAGACCATTCGCGCTATGCGCATCGCGGTCCGGTCGCCCTTGATTGATCTGGAGACGCGTCAACGTTTCTCTGATGGCCTGGCCAGTTACTATTTGCAGAAGGCCAGTAGCAACCCAGCGGCTGATTCCAAGACCAACCCGACGAAGATTCCGGAGAACGATGTCGCCAAGGTGATTCCACTGTTTTTAGACGAATTGGATGTGGGCAAGTATCGACCAGACTACGCGACTCTATGCAATGGAGATCAGCGTTTACTTTCACTGGCTCAACTTGCGAAAACACCGCCCGTCCGTTCAGGCGACGCGTCGGGAGTACTGGCTGATTTGTACACCACCAATGCCGAAGTCCGCATGTTGGGCATGGCTTTTGGAGCACACCGTTTCTGGCGGCAGCATGATCCAGAATGGGCCAGCCAATGGCCCTGGTCAGCACCTCAACAATATTGGAATCTGTGCCAGGCACGCCAACGACAATTGCAAATCGAACGGTTGGCCAGCGCTGGCTGGGGAGCCGGTGATCTAAAGGACGTGATTACCAATTCACAGCTCTACTTCCATGCCTTGGCGGACAAATACCTGACGATGCATCCGGTGGACACCAATCAACCAACGGCTGCTCCTACGACGGTCGCGATGAATTCGATAGATGCCAATAACCAGGGCGTCAATACGTTTGGGACACACAATCTTGGCAACAGCGCAAGTGTGGCCGAGCGACTCTTGGATACGGCTCGGGCAACACTGGACAAGTCCGCACAGCAAATCCGCAAGTTGGAATTAAGCTTCGAAGACAACTCTCAAATGCTGCGCGCCAACGGTAAATTTCAGACGGTAAAGTTCGCCATACCAACCGGACCATGGTCGGCTATGCCAACTCTGTTTATAGAGCGCGAACGCATCCCGCCTACCGAGTCGGACCCTGGACAACGTTCGCGTTTGATTAATTTGGCTGCCAATCGCAGTAGCTTTGACTTGCAAGCCGATGCTTCTCAGGCTGGCAATCATGATTTGATCATCGCCCTGCGCGGGCACTATCGCACCCATCGATTGAGTGTTGATCCAACTCGCGTGGTCGAAGACCAGGTTGTCAGTTTCCGTCGCTCCGAGTCTGAAATACCGACGGTCAAAGTTAAGCAGATTTTTCAACGGCCGACCAACATCATCGTCATGCTCGACTGGTCGGCTTCGATGATCAAGCCTGTGGACAATCCCGACGCCCCTGGTACCAAGATCCCCGCTTTCGATTTGGCCAAGAGTACAACCATCAATTTGCTGGAAGCCATTGAGGAGATCAGTGACTCTCACGAGATCAACCTCGGCCTGGTCCTCTTCGGCGCGGTGACCCATCCGGCTGAATTCCCCAGTATGCGCGATGAGCTCACTGCCAGCCAAATTCGGTTCAGCAACGTCGAAAAGCCAGAGCGTGCCTTCATTCGGGAACTAACGGGTATCGTTAATTCGCTTGACAAAGAGACAATCGCTTTCGGGTGCACACCTTTGTTTAATGCGGTCAATGCGGCGATTGACATGGCCGGCTCGGAACTGACGTTGGTCTATGTTGTCAGCGATGGCTTTAACGATTACTCGTCGGACTATCAGGGTAAGCGATCGGAATTGGTCGATGTCCAAAAGCGACTCAGGGCCAATCATCTGCTGCATATCTTCCAGTACGAAAACGCGTACTACAAAGAAGATAATCCCATGTCGCCCGCAGAACTGAATAAGAAGAAAGCAGAGATGGTCGCTCTGACCAATAATCGCATCGTCTATTCCTCGAGCTTTGAAGAGTTGAAGCAGAAGATCTTTGATGCACTGCCCAGGTCGACCGTCACCATTTACTCCGGTACGCGCGCGATTGCACAGGGCAACTTTGGCAAACCGATCCAGGTGCCACTGGATAAGGCGGTTGATCTACCACTACGCGTGCGCGTCGAAGCCACTGTCGGCTCGCTGGCCAGTTCCAAGCAGCGTGACCAATCGGTCCAGTTGGTCGGTGACGAAGATCTAACGCTCGAATTTAGCGAAGTCAGCGAGCGGCTTATGTTTATCCCATTAACTAACGAAGATCCCTCTTTTCAGAACGCCGCCGCCGCGCCGATCAGCGTACGCAAAGACACCAATCAACTCGATCTGATCATTCGCGCGCGAGTGGAGTTTGACCAACTGCAGGCGGGCAAAGACACGCTCAGTTTCGGGATCAACCTGCGTCACACGAACGAGACCATGAAGTTCACTCCGCGACCAGTGCTGGTTTTGGGGCGATTGTCGGAAACCGACCAGTCCGCCGAAACCGACTATTTGATCGCCGATAGTCGCATGGAACGCAATCGACATTATCCTGTCATTGCTCTGCCGAACTTTAATTGGCGTCGAGACAGCAGTTCTGTGCCGTATAAAGCCAACCTGACGATGTGGCTGGCCTTCGAGAACGTCGACTTTAAACTGGCCCCCATCTTTTTGGCCGATGGTGATAGCAAGAGCGTCGAGAGTGTCCGAACGAAACTAACTCGCACCGGCCAGTCCCTCACGGTTCAAATTCCGAAAGCAGCGTCCGCCAGCGAACGACTGTTCGTGGTCTGTCCGCAGGCCGAACAATCTGTCCGGCGATACGCCCAGGACTCGAGCGAAACCCATACGTTTACTCTCTATGATTCCGTAACCGGTCCGGCCGCCGTGCAATTGATCACGGTGGATCATTTGGAATCCGCCGTCAATAACAACAAACTGACCGAGATCAGGTTCCGAGACATCTCGGTCGTCAAGTGACTCTCTGTAGACGAATCGCTCCGCGACTCGGCAGGATTCGACCAGGCGCGCCGCGATTAG
>JADLDX010000579.1 GCA_020846515.1 Pirellulaceae bacterium | reverse complement strand
GCGTGACGGAGCACTCAAGGCGATTACAGCGGGCAAACCGGATTCGAGCGAATTGATCGCACGTGTCGTCAGCGACGATAACGAAACGCTCATGCCTCCGCCGTCTTCTCACAAGACGCGACTGAAACCCGCGCAGGTTGAGACTCTCAGGACGTGGATCAAGTCCGGGGCAACCTGGGGCAAACACTGGGCTTACGAGAAACCGCAACGCAGTCCTGAACCTATGACGATCGACAAGCAACTTGAGGCCGATTGTCCTGCTTACTTTCCACTTCGATCACCCATCGATCAGTTTGTTTGGGCTCGCTTGCGAAAAGAATCGCTCACACCAGCACCGCAAGCCGAACGTCATACGCTCCTGCGTCGAGTGTCATTTGATCTGACGGGACTTCCTCCCACGATCGAAGAGCTGAATGCCTTCGATGGATCGGACTCAGGTTACGAGGCGGCCGTGGATCGACTTCTTGCGTCACCGCATTTTGGCGAGCGGATGGCCATGTGGTGGCTCGATGCAGCCCGTTACGCGGACACCGATGGTTTCCAATCGGACGCGAATCGCGAGAACTGGCCGTGGCGAGACTGGGTTGTTGAGGCGTTCAATTCCAACATGAAGTTTGATCAGTTTACGTTGGAACAATTTGCCGGTGACTTGATACCCAATGCGACCGCCGAGCAAAAACTGGCGACCGCTTTTCACCGAAACCACATGACCAATGGTGAAGGTGGACGAGATCCCGAAGAGTCTCGCGTGGATTATGTGCTTGACCGAGTGAACACGACCGGCAGCGTGTGGCTTGGATTAACACTGGGCTGCACGCAGTGCCATTCTCATAAGTTCGACCCGATTACTCAGGCTGACTACTACGGGCTCACTGCATTCTTCAACAGTATCGACGAGGATGGCAAGGCCGGCAAAGGTGCCAAGCCCTACCTGACATACGAATCGAAACATGTGGAACGGGCTATTCAGGAAGCACAACAACTTGTCGACAGTCGTCAGGGGCCGGAAGTCGCCGCGCGAACTGCTGCCGCCAAAACGCCATTCGAAGAGTGGCTTGCCGCGCGAAAGCAGGACGTTCAGCAGGGCTACAATGCCTGGACTCCACTGTTCGGTGCTCTGGAGAGCAGCGAAGGCACTTTGCTGACGCAGTCGGACGACGCGATTGTGCAGGCCGATGGCCCCAATCCAAATCAGGACGACTATCGACTCATTGCTCCGGTCAAACTGTCGCGAATCACAGGGCTGCGACTTGAAGTAATGCCGCATGCTTCGCACACTCGAGCGGCTTTTTCACGCGGGCGTTCGGGAGAGTTCATCCTGACAGATGTCAAAGTGCAGGTGCGAAAGACCGGCAGTAGTCAGATCCGCGACATCCTCGTGAAGAGTGTCGTGGCCGACTTCATCCCAACAGACAAAGGAGGCTATGGGGATGTCAAGGGCTTATTGGACGACGATCCTCGCAACGGATGGACGACAAAGGTCGCGCCCGAGATTGGGCCGCATTATGCAGTCTTTGCTTTGGCAGAACCGCTTGTGCTGGCAAGCGACGAAGAACTCATCATCGAATTGAGGCAACGTTCGACACTGGGCGATGCAAATCTCGGCCGTTTTCGCATTTCAGCCACTGACCAGCGTGGACCGGCCGTGACGGAGATTGGCCCGGCACCTTTGGAGCAACTCTCTCAAGCCTCAGCGATTGACGAACAACTCAGAGCCCGCTTGTTTGAACAGTTCCTCACAGATCATGAGGCGTATCAGATCTGCAAACGTGCGCTCGACCGTGCAGTGGCACAGTTGAACGAGGCGAAAGCTGCGAAGAAGACTGAAGTCATGGTGCTCGCGGAAAAGCCGGAGCCACGTGATACTCACATCCTTGTCCGCGGTGTCTGGGATAAGCATGGAGACAAGGTGCTGCGAGGCGGTTTGACGTCGATCGCTCCGCTGGCGACGGAGAATCCAACGCGTGCGGATCTCGCGCGATGGCTCACGTCTTCTGAAAATCCGTTGACGGCCCGCGTGCTGGTCAATCACTTGTGGCAACTCTGCTTCGGCACAGGATTGGTAAAAACAACCGAGGACTTTGGCTTGCAGGGGGAGCAACCGTCCCATCCAGAATTGATCGACTGGCTCGCTGTGGAATGCATTGAAAGCGGGTGGGATGTGAAGCACGTGCTCAAGATGATCGTGATGAGTTCGACCTATCGACAGAGTTCAAAAGTCGATGGATCGTTATTGGCTCGAGATCCGGAGAATCGACTTCTGGCTCGTGGGGCTCGTTTCCGACTGCCAGCGTGGATGCTTCGGGATAATGCGTTGCGGGCGTCTGAACTTTTCCATCCAGCGATTGGAGGCCCACCGGTTAGACCCTATCAGCCGACCGGTGTCTGGGAAGAAAACTTCATGGGCCGATTTAGTTATGAACCCAGCGAAGGGTCAGCCCAGTATCGAAGAACTCTGTATGCCTTCTGGCGACGCAGTATTGCCCCGACCTTTCTTTTCGACTCGGCGCAGCGCCGTTCATGTGAAGTCCGCACGTCGCGTACCAATACACCACTGCAGGCACTCACACTGCTGAATGATGAAAACTACCTCGAAGCATCTCGCGCTCTGGCGGCGTTGGCACTTGGAAAACCTCAGCCGATTCAGGAAATGTCGCTGCGTGTTCTGTCTCGAGAACTTC
>JADLDX010000578.1 GCA_020846515.1 Pirellulaceae bacterium | reverse complement strand
GCGATCTTCGTAGTACTGGTAGTCTTCGGGGGATTTCGAAATCATCTCTAAAACTCCAATCGCTTCGCGGTAGGGCTGGTCGCCGAGCAAGTTAGACAACTGGTCAGGTTCCAGCTCGGCTGCGTGTGTAAACAAGTACAGCCACTTCTGATCCGGCGGCAACTCGCTAATATTATCGCTTTCTGGACGGAACTTGGGAAGCTCGATGATGTGAAATTCGAAATCATCTGTCAGCACCAACTTAGGATCCTGGTCGCATCGCACGCGAAAACTATGCTGCCAACGGTCCGCCGTACCAGGTTCAAAGAACATCTGGCGGTCTATGAGGCTGATACTGATGGCGGGCCGGAGCTTGGTATATCCGTCGCCTTGATGCAACTGCTGCCAGTAATTTCGGCAGTTGTAGTAGAGAAGCCGGTTGGGAAAACATAGCGGCAGGCGAGTTTGTACTCGATATTGAACAGCCGCCCGATACTGTCTTTGGCCAAGATGTCCAAAACAACGATCTTATCTTCCGCACGTTCTTTACCGATCAATGGATTGAGAATGATCACATCCACTATAAGATCCCGCAGCTTGAGGATCGAGTTGAGAAAGTGGATGGTGACCACCGGATGCTCGGGGCTACCCAGCATCTTCTTGCTCGCAAAATCGACTCGGGGATCAATCCGCAGCGGCATCTTTGATATCCATGAGTGAATGCGTCGATTCCATTGTTGAACGCGACTTCTCAACATCGCAGCGTCTCGCCGTTGGCGTATGTAGCCAATAGGATCGCTGGAGCTGAATCCGTTTGAAGTCAGTACCCTGCGGCTGACTGTTAAACAAGAGCTAGTACGCCTGCGGCTGACTGTTAAACGAAATGCCCAACTGCATTACGGCAGTTTCACCGCAACAAACTCGCCGCCACGACCATCGCGAGTGCCTCGAGCCACCAGTACGTGATTGGAAAATGCTGGCAGCGCGCGGTAGATCATCGAACTGCTTGGGTCTTTCGCAATCGAGTAGCTGCCGTCTTTCTGCAGTTTGTTGCCTTCCAGATGGGCCAGCTGTAGGGTGCCGTCGATGCTCAACATCAAAGCCTGGCCGCCGATGGCAATCATATGAGTTGGACCACTTAGAGCTTGTTCGGTGATCAACGCCCGCGTGTTGACATCCAAGAGTCGCGCCGATGCAGGGCCCATGTCTTCTCGACCATCACAGCCAAGTACGTATTTGCCCAACCGAACCGGGGTATTGTATTGACTGGCCAACCAGGTTCGATCAGCAAACACTTGCCTCAGCTGGCCACCTTCGCTGCTGATCACCTTGGTACCAATGTTGTAGCTGGCCGTCAGCAAGAACAGATTTTCACCCACTGGGATGGGCGTCGCCGCATTGACGGTAGGTCCGCGGGCACCGAAGTCTATCTCGCTGATCACCTTCCCACTCTGGGCGTCGAGCAATACCGTGCGTAGTCGCGTCACGACGAGAGCGGCCGAGCGGCCGTCTACCTTCAGTTCAATGGGTGATGAGTAACTGGCGTCATAGTCAGTTGCGGTCCATTGCGTTTTGCCGTCGACCAACGAGACGCCGACGATACCGGCCTTCTTGCCACCTACATTCACAATGATGGTTTGATCGATGACTAGTGGAGAACAGGCGGCGCCAAAATATCCATCTTCGGCTTCGTAGATCTGGCGCAGTGGGCGTTGCCACAGCAGTTGGCCATTGGTTAATTCAATACAAACTAAATCGCCGGCGGCACCATAACAGATAGCCCTATTGCCAGTGATGGTTGGCACGGATCGTGGGCCACTGTCTGGGTCCATGGAGGATCGATAGGCGGCCGCCCACGTGGCTTGCCACACCTGCTGGCCACTATCCAGTCGTACGGCCGTCAGTCGTTCCTGGGCTGCTTCGCGGTCAGCCAAGTACGCGATACCGTTGACGATCGTCGCGCCGGCATAACCGCTGCCGATGTTGATCCGCCACAGGACTTTGGGTTTCTGCTGCTGCCAGTTGGCTACGAGCGGTTGTTCATCCACGGCCGATCCGTCTCGCTGTGGGCCTAGGATCTGCGGCCAATCACCCGCCCGGGCAACCGAATTTCGCAGAATGCCGCCTGCCCAACCTAGGGTGCTGATCAGTATGATGACCAGGGCTGGTCGCCAAGAATTGCGTGGCCAAAAATGGATTGGGATCATGGGAGCCTCGAGTGTCGAAACTTGTGCGATTGTTTGGTAAGAAACGCGGCAGCCGCATGAGCGGTTGGTGGGTCATTGGCAGTGCCAGCGAAGCCGCTTTCTTTGGTTCGCTTTTCCTGTTGGGCATTGTATCGCTTACAGTCGTCGGCACATGGCAATTGTTCTGGCCGCAGTCACAAATTATTCGAGTCGGTTTTGGCTTCTGGCTGATGATGATCGCCAGCCTGTCGTTTGTCGTCATTGGGCTGAGCGGCTTGATCTTGCGCGTCGCACAAACGGTCGCGTCCCCCGAACTGCGTTCAGCACTGGCTCAACAAGCCGAGCGCGAACATCAGCGCCGATCGCGCGGCCCGGGTGCCACTTCTCAATTACCCAATGTGCCTAGCTTGCAGCCCTTTACAGACAGTCCTGGCGAACGCTTGGCTTATCGACTGGCCAGCCAACGCGGCGAAATTGGTCCACTAGTGCTTAGTTTTTCCTTCGCCGCCGCCTGGAACGGATTACTAGCTGTCCTGCTCGTGATCGCGGTAGGAAATTTTGCGCGCGGCACGCCCAACTGGTTCCTGACCCTGTTGCTAGTACCATTTGCCGCAGTCGGGGTCTTTTCGGCAAGGTGGTTCTTTACGCTTTTCCGGCGGCTTAGTGGCCTAGGGCCAACCATAGCGGAAATCAGCCATATCCCATTGATGCCTGGCGAGACATTTTCGCTATACGTATGTCAGTACGGACGCGTCAGTTTTCGACGCCTTTCACTGGCGGTGATTTGTTTTGAAGAGAGTACTTATCAGCAAGGCACCGACGTGCGGACCGAACGTGTCCAAGTGGTACGGCATATTATCTGCGAGCGTGAAAATTGTCGTTCGGAACCAGATGAACCGCTGGAATTGGATTGCCAATTCAGGTTACCATCTGATACGATGCATTCATTCCAGGGACAGCATAATGCGATCGTCTGGAAGGTTGTTGTAGAAGGAGACAGCACTCGGTGGCCATCGTTTTGCCGAAGTTTCCCCGTCGTGGTATATCCGCCCTCGAGCGTAGCTCGCGTCGGACCGAACCCGCTATAGGTTTGCGTCTGTTGTCGCTGCATGCCGGTTTGGAACCAGGTGACGGGCTCGATTTTGAATTTAGTATTCACCGCGTACCAGCGGAGAGTATCGACGGTCTTGAAGCCTCCGTGCTTTGGGCAACCGAAGGAAAAGGTTCCGAAGATATCGGCGTGCATTACTTTGAACGGCTCTCGGGCACCCAGTTGTCGCAGCGTCCCTTGCAGGAACCACGCATGCTTTCGACCAAGTTGCCGCTGTGCCCGCTCAGCTACGAAGGCCGATTGATGAAGATTCGTTGGTGCGTACGCTTGCGATTGTTCCTGAAAGGTGGTCGCGAGATCAGTGCTGAACAGCCGTTTTACCTCGGCCATGTGACCCGCGAAGTATAGCCGGTTCTATTGCGTCTGCTGTTTTGATACAGCTCGCGTTATCCCAACGATAACCCTTCTTTCGCGCGAATGCCGTCGTGAAATCAAACCCGCTGGCAACGCGCTTTGTCACACCGGGCCACATCCAGTGGCTCGCTCAATCGGACGAACAGCGACTGGATCGGTTGGCAACGCACTTGCAACATTTGCGTTATCGAGCAGCCATCGTCGGACCGCACGGGTCTGGCAAGTCCACGCTTTTGGAACACCTGGTGCCGCTCCTCGGAACTGTACTCGTCAAGCACGCTACCTACAGTTCGTTACCGTTGCAACCGCTTGAAACACCGCCGCTATTTCCATCGGCCGCGCCACCTGAGTCATGTGGCTCTGAGTCAGAAGTTTCGACCGCGCCACAGACAGTGGACCAGTTGGGCATCATTTGGCTACAGATGCGTGGTCAGTGGGCTAGTGCCCGACTGTTGCATAGAACGATGCAGCACTGGGCACATCGGAATCGAATGTTGATCATCGATGGTTACGAACAGTTAGCATACCCCGCGCGGGGCCTGGCGATAGTAGTCACGCGTTTAACCGGTGCTGGACTGTTACTAACCAGTCATCGCAGGACTTGGTTGCCAACATTGGTCGAGACCCAAGGGAGTGTTGCATTGGCTCAGCAGTTGTTAGAGCAACTGCTGCCACTTGATCTGCCTGATCGCGCGGGCCTGCTTGATCCCAAGCGTCTCAGTCCGTTACTGAGCAAGCACAATGGGAATCTGCGCGAGCTCTTTATGGACCTGTATGACACTCTGGAAACTGCATGCGAGACCAATTCTCTTCAGCGCAAGCCACGATGATTTTGGGTGAGGCAGTTTTATATGACGAGTCGCGGAGCGATTCGTCCACAGTACAGTGTTTAGTTCACACCGGCTTGTTGGAACTTGGTGATGCTGAAGCCGGAGAAGGGTACGATACCGTAGATACCATCGGTAAAGACCGTCTTGACGAAGTTGTTGAAGACCTTAACAGGTGTGGGTGGCACGACGATCAGGTCGTTGTCGCGCAACCAGATTTCATCGCAAGGCGTCATCGTGCGTCCCAGATGCTCGCCGCGAACATCGATCTTGGTAGCAATCAGGCGCCAATCCTCGGTGCGTCGAAAGATGACGATAGACCGCATGTTGCCGCCGAGTTTGATACTGCCGGCCATAGCCAATGCCTGAGTTACGGAGGTTGGTCCCTGCAACTGGTAGCGATCCGGTTTATTGACTTCTCCGTAGACGAATACGAAGTGATTGGCTTCCTGGTCGATGACTGGTTCAACTTCCAGGCCCACCACTTCTTCGGCATAACGCAAATTGACTTCGCGTTTGACTTCATCCAAGGTCATACCCAGTACGCAAATGGAACCGATGAAGGGCAAGCGAATTGTACCATCCAGGTGGACGAAGTCCGAAAACGATTGTCCACCGCCACCGACTCCGCCCCGGTTGTCGACCGACGCCAGAATGCTCGTGAGTTTGACATTGGTACGAACAGGAATCACGTCGATAGCTGGATTGATGATTTTGTCTTTATATGCCTGTTCCAAATTCGAGCGCAGTTGCAGAATGGTCAATCCTTCGGCTCGCACTGCACCTACCAGTTTGAGGTACAAGAATCCGTCCGACTGAACCTGCGCTCCGCGCAAAGTCATTTCGCCTTGCTTGATGGAGTTATCCGTAACTGATTCGATGGCCACTTCATCGCCAACCATCAAGCGATAGTCATTCATCTGCATCGAATGAGTTACCGCGTAGATAAAGCGGAGTTTGTCGTTGACTCGCAAACGTACATCGTTGGCCGATGGCAACCGAACTGGACCGTTGTGTTCGCCATGCGCCAAGGGGCCGAAGTTATAGGGCAACGCGTCGCACCAACGCTGTGGATAAGGTGAGTTGGCACAGTCGATAGCTCGTATACAGGGCTGACATCTTCCTTGGGGCGCTTCGGGTTGAGGCGGAAGATTGCAGGCTGAAAAATTGCAGCGATTGTATTGAATTGGCAGTTGCCATGATTGAGCCGTTGGCATCGACGACGGCGCGATCATAGCCCCAGCGGCCTGTTTGGGTTTCGTGTTGGTCTTGGCCGAGTCGCCACTATCCTTCTCTAAGCCGTTACCAGTTTCACTTTTACCATTGGACGGCTTGATTGCCTTGGCTGGTAATTCTTCCGCCGATTGCGCCTGGTCCTGGAGCAAATCTGTTGCGGAGTCTGACTCTAAAAGAGAGTCTTGGCCGAGGCGACTGCTACGGTCGTCGGCGCTGGCGGGCGGTTTAACCCCCAACTCTTGCTGGAATGCCAAGCGTGGATAGTTTACTTGCGCCTGACCAACGGACATTTGTCCGGCCACGGCGATGCCCAATGTCAGACTTAGAATATGGACGCGTAGTTTGGTAATCATTAGCGGAAGATTCCCAAGCGAGGTGCAGTAGCAGTACGGTTAGTCCCCGAGGCACTGGTAGGCATCGGGGAAGTGGGCGACATGCCTGGTTGAGCAGGCCCCGACAAAGAGGGTGTCGCATAGTTGTTGGGAGCCGAGTTGTATCCAGCGTTCATTGGTCCGTTGCCATATGGCATAGCTGCGCCCGGCATAGCTGCGCCTGGTCCACCGGTACGGGGACTAAGTGCCATGAATTGCTCGGGAGTTACTTCGACCAGTGTGTTCACAGGCCCACTGGGCGCTGCACCTTGAGCTTTTAGAGCCAGGTAACTGTC
>JADLDX010000577.1 GCA_020846515.1 Pirellulaceae bacterium | reverse complement strand
GCAGGCGGACTTCCCGGCGCAGGTTGGGACCGCTCACCGCCTCAGCGAGCCGATGGCGATCAAGCCGCGATCAAAGAGCTGGTGGCCGCGCGCAAGTTAGTACCCATCCAACGCCAAAGTCCTACGCTGGGCGCGAAGCCACCGGCCGGCGCGATCGTGCTGTTTGATGGCACCTCCCAATCGTTGGAAAAGTGGCAGGCTGGCGCGCGACGCACCGAAGAAGGTTGGTTGATACCTGGCGTGACGACTCGCGACTCGTTTCGCGATTACAGTTTGCACGCCGAGTTTCAAACGCCGTTCATGCCCAAGGCCAGCGGTCAAGCGCGTGGCAATAGCGGTATTTATCATCAAGGCCGCTATGAAACACAGATCTTGGACTCCTTCGGCTTGGAAGGCAAGAACAATGAAGCCGGTGGTATCTATGAGGTGCGTGATCCTGACTTGAATATGTGTTTGCCTCCGCTGAGCTGGCAGACATACGATATTGATTTTACAGCCGCACGTTTCGATGCCGCCGGCAAAAAACTGGCTGATGCGAAACTGACCGTACGTCTTAACGGCGTCGTTGTGCAAAGCGATGTGGCGGTACCTGCTCCGACTCGCGCTGCCCCACTACCAGAATCTAATTCCCCTGGTCCGATTCATTTGCAGGACCATGGCAATCCAGTTCGCTTTCGCAATATCTGGTTGGTACCACGCGATGCCGAGCGTGAAGCCTTGCGACCACGCGTGCCAGGTTTTGAACGCTTCTTTGCCGGTTATGCAACTGGCAATTCAACTAGCACAGCCAACATTCAGCCCAGCAATCAGCCCAGCAGCGAAGTCTTGGGAGGTCGTTTGCTGATCTCGCAACTGGGATGTGCCGCTTGCCATACGACAGACGATGCTGGACTAAAGGCCAAGACGGCACCGGTGCTCAGTGACGTCGGTGCTCGCGTTCGATTGGATCATTTGGTGGGTTTCATTGGTGGTCCGCATCAAACCAAAGCCGGCACCAGGATGCCCGACTTGATGCACCATCTAACAGCGGAAGAGCGCGCGTCGAAAGTTGCGGAACTGGTCAGTTGGCTGGCCGAGACAGGCAAGCCGATCGATCGCCCCAGCGATGCAGCGGCTATCGCGCGGGGTGATGAACTTTTCCACACCATTGGCTGCGTGGCCTGTCATGCGCCACGTCGTGGAGCGACCAGTGGTGCAGGTAAGTCTGCCGATAAACTGCCAGAGATTCAAGTTGACTCGACCAGTGTGCCACTGGGCAACTTGACAGCCAAGTATACGCTCGACTCGTTGAGTAAATTTCTGGTGAATCCTCATGCGATTCGCGCCAGTGGCCTGATGCCCAAATTGGTCAATGGTTCCAACGAAGCACGAGATGTCGCCTGTTATCTGTTGGGTGAAGCGATCATGGTCGCCGGCGCGGAGCAGTTCCAGGCTACGGTCTATCACGGCTCATGGGACAAGCTGCCCAACTTCGACGAACTAAAGGCCGTCAAGAGCGGTACGACCAATGGCTTGGATCTGTCGTTGGCTACACGGAAGAACAACTTTGCCATGCGTTTCGACGCCTATCTGCCGATTGATCAAGCTGGTGAATACACTTTTTATCTTGGCTCAGACGATGGTAGTCGATTGCTGATTGATGACCAGGAAGTTGTCAAATTCGATGGTGTGCATCCATTTGCGATGCGAACTGGTAAACAACAATTGTCCGTGGGTGTGCATCACTTGCGCGTCGAGTATTTCGAGCAAGGCGGGGAAGAGCGATTGGAACTGGAGATCGCCGGTCCAGGACTTGAGCGTTCACCGGCCACACTGCTGGTCAGCGCGACCAAGGAGGCCGAAGCGCGAGGACCGTTGATTCCGAACAAATTCCGCCCCGCCGCTAGTCTAAGTGCCCGTGGAAGTCAAACGTTCCAAAAAATAGGGTGCGCGAATTGCCATACGCTCAAAATCGGTGAGGAGACATTCACCACAAAGTTAACTGCACCACCGTTAAACTCGCTCAAATCCGAGACGGGTTGTTTGAGTATTTCGCGCATCTCGGCCGGGTTACCAGATTACGCGCTCAGCCCCACACCACGCCGCGCGATCCTGGCTGCCTTGCAGGCGTCGCAACCCATCGACGATGCAGCCAGCCAGGTCCATTTGACGATGGCCAGTTTCAATTGTTATGCCTGCCATAGTCGCGGGCTACCGGTCAGTCACTCGCTAAGTCAAGTGACAAGTCTCGCGGCCAATCACCACAGCAGCGTACCTTTGGGTGGGCCAGAAACCGCGCGCGATGCGTTCTTTAAAACCAGCGTACCGGAAATGGGCAACGAGGCGCGCGTGCCACCGCCACTAACAGGTGTGGGCGACAAGCTTAAACCTGAAGTGTTGGAACGTATCGTGGCCCAGGGGGCGAAAGATCGTCCCTACATGCTGACTCGTATGCCCGCGTTTAGCAGTGCGTCCGGCGGTTCAGCGAGTGCTGATCCAGCGCCTTGGGTTGCCCTGCGCGAACAACTAGCGACGCTCGACGCGGTGGCTGCCAATCCCAACTCGATAGAACGAGCGCCACCCGGCGCAGCGGCTGAGCAACTGGTGGTCGAAGGGCGTAAATTGGTCGGCGCTAGTGGCCTGGCTTGCATTAAGTGTCATACCTATGGCCAGCGCGGCGTGCCTGGCATTCAAGCGATCGATCTACTGACGATGACTGAGCGGCTGCGGCCAGATTGGTTCCAGCGCTATATGTTAGCGCCCACCGACTATCGACCTGGCACGCGCATGCCGCTGAGTTTTCCGGAGGGCAAGTCTGTGCTGACCAGCGTGCTTGAGGGGCGGGCCGATGCGCAGATCCAGGCCATGTGGTTGTATTTGGCGGAGGGTAAGCGAGCCAAGTCGCCAGCCGGTCTGGATGGACAATCGATCGTCTTGGTAGCCGAGAAAGAACCAGTCATTTACCGCAACTTCATTGAAGGTTTGGGGCCACGCGGGATCGCTGTGGGCTATCCCGAGCGCGTGAACCTGGCTTGGGATGCGGGCACGATGAACCTGGCCATGCTTTGGAAAAACGATTTTATGGACGCCAGTAAGCACTGGGTTGGTCGTGGTGCCGGAGTGCAAGGACCGTTGGGTGATTTTGTCATCAAGCTGGCCGCCGGCCCGCCGCTAGCTCAACTGGCCAGTGGTAACTCCGATTGGCCAGCCACGCCACCGCGCGACTTGGGGTACAAATTCCTGGGTTATCGGTTGAACTCCACGGGCCAACCCACCTTCCGCTACTCTGTGGGCGACGTCACTGTGGAAGAGTTTGCATTCCCGGTTGCTGTGACCCAAGGTTCATCACTATCAGGCTTCGATCGCCGGTTGACTATTACGAGTGCTCAGCCGCTAAGCAACTGGTATATGCGATTGGCCAAAGGCAACATTCAGACCGAGGCCGATGGAATTTACTTGATCAATCAACAATTGCGCGTGAGCGTGGATGGTAGTCCCACCAGTCTCGTGCCAGTGGCTGATTCCACGGAACTGCGCGTGGCCTTGCCACCAGAAGCCAGAGTAGTCTTTTCGGTGAAGATGCGTTGGTAAAGACTCAGGGGCGGCCTTCGGGCCGATCCGAAAAATAGACCTGACCCCTTTTTTTCACATACGACGTGCCTATGTATAAACAACTCGCTTCCCTGTGGCTGGTGTTATGGATGCTGGCAGTGGCCTGGTCGGCTGATCCGCAAGAGGATGACTTTTATCGGATCACATCCTTTGTGACGCCCGAAGGCAGTGTGCTGGAAGCGGGCGCATTTAACATCATGCGCGACGGTCGATTGGCTGTGGCCACGCGCCGGGGTGAGATATGGATGGTCGATCAACCGCTGGGTGAAAAAGTCGCCGCCACTAACTTTAAACGTTTTGCGCATGGACTGCATGAACCGCTGGGATTGGCCGAACGCGATGGCTGGCTGTACGTGACTCAGCGCAGCGACGTGTCGCGACTGCGCGATACGAACGCAGATGGAGTAGCCGACGAGTTTGAGATCGTCGCTGACGGTTGGGAGATTAGCGGAGATTACCATGAGTATGCATTTGGATCGAAGTTTGACAAAGACGGTCGCATTTGGGTGGCCCTGTGCCTGACCGGTTC
>JADLDX010000576.1 GCA_020846515.1 Pirellulaceae bacterium | reverse complement strand
TACTGATTTGCAGAGCAGCACCGCGTACGGCATAACGCTGTAATTCAAAGTTGTATTGATTCAACCGAATGGTCCGCAGCGCAGAGCGCATGTTGGTCCAGACGGTATCTTCATACTGATAATAGGAACGCTTGGCCTGTTGATATTCGATCAGCGACTGTCGGTAACGGTTGCGTTCTTGCAAGCGTGTTATGGGAGCATCCCAAGCCAGACCGGCGCGCAGTCGGCCGGTGGAACCGCGCAGAGCCAGCGGGTTGTCACCGTAGTTCTGCACGTCGCCGCTGAGCGTAACATCCAGGGAGCTTTCCAGGTCATCGGCCACTACTTCGATGGCACGCCAACTGTTGACCAAAGCAGCTCGGTTGTTCAACCAGTCATGGCGGTACTGACGGGCGATGCCGATAGCCTCAAGCGGTTCAATGTCCACTTCGCCCAGCAATGCGGTCTCCGTGCGAGCACGAGCTTGTACCAGCTGCAAAGCCAGAAGATCTTCCGACATGGCAGCGATCAAGTCTTGGCCAGCCAGCAGCACTTGTCGGCTGAGCGTGCTGAAGCGAGCTTCATTTCCAGCAGCATTTGGTGCTGCCGCTTGGTCGCTAGGGGATGCAGGTGCCTTACCTTCAGCCATCGCCTGACTAACGGCGATGCGTTTCTGGAGATCTTCGATGCGCTGTTCATAACCTTCAAAGCTCTTGGCTAACTTATCCAGTTCCTTGACAAGGTCATCGGGTAGCAGTGCCAGGTCGTCATCGCGCAGCAGCTTGAGGTCAAATTGTGGTAGAGGCAACAGCCGACAAACCGATCCATTCTCACGCTCCGCAATATCGCGCAGGCGTGCCAGTTGAAGTCGCCGTTGTGGAATAGCTGCTCGCAGTTTATTGATGTCTGCCATGACCGTACCGATATCGGCACTGCTGATCCGTTGACGCAGTTGAACCATCGGCTGAATTTCACTATCCAGTTTCTTCAGCTCACCGGCTAGTTCAGGGCTAGCGGTGATGGAGCGCGAGAGCGCTCCGGTCTGGGGATCACGCTGGGTGGTGGTTAGATTCAGTATGCGCGTATTGGTCTGGCCAATCGTATCGCGTAGGTTGGCTAGCTCCTGGCGCCGCGACTTCAGATCGGGCGAAATCAGTTGGAAGCTCTCCAGCAACGGGTCACGAATTTCGACGCACACGTAGGGCGGCAAGCCCATCAGGCGTTTGAACGTATCCAGTTGTTGCTCATACTGAGATTGCTGCGTGATCAAGTTGTTCTGCGCGGTGAACAGTGCTTGTCTGGCTTGAGCGACCTGCAACTGTTGCGTAGGAATGATTTCTTGAGACAGAGGGATAGTCTGCAAGAGCTCTCGATCGGTGTCTTCCAATCGCAATAGGTTTTCACGTAGCCGGGCAATGTTCTCTTCCTGGTTTTCGATCTGCAATTGTTGTTGCAACAGACCCAGGTAACCACCGGCTCCGGGAGTGCCGGTGTCACTGAAGCCACCTGTTTGTTGCGCTCCGCCGACTCGACCGAAACCACCACCCAAGGCGGTAAAGCCTTCCAAGCCGGCGCCACCGAACAGACCACCGCGGCGCTGAGGGCCTTGTTCGGCTTGTCGACCTGTGGCGATCTGCATGTAGAAGCCGCGTCGATAGCGTTCCATCGCGCGCACGTTTGCCAGCAACGTTCGTTCGGCTAATGTCAAACGTTCCAGCACCACATCGCGACCGGCTTGACGCAACAGGGGTTGGATCAGAGAGAAGTCAAGCAATGTTGTGGAGGATTGATTGTTTGGGCCGCTAACTTGCCAGGTCAGCGAGTTGGCCAGGCCAACGACCATATCGGCGCCTGTCGCAAAACGGCGTTGCATCGAAATCGGACGCCGACCGTTGCTGTTGAGTGCCCCAGTGACGGTCGAACTACTATTGGGCGTGGCGGCTTGATTGCGGAAGGGACCATCGGTGGTGGCTGTTACACCGTAACCACCAAAGAACTGCGAATCGAGCAGGAAGCGTTCGCTGCTGACGTCCAGCGCCGACAGGAACAATGATTCCAGGTTCTGCTGATAGACGGGTGAGTGGAGCAATGCTGTCCGTACGGCGTCATCGAGTGTCAGGACCAGCACCCCGCGTTCGTCCAGCGGGAGGAAGCTCCACCACTGTGGATTTTCGGCGGTATTCGTCCGGCCGTTGGCCTCCCATAACGGGTAGCCGCGTTTGTTGTCCACCAAACGCATGAATGGATTGGAGACAGGATCGTCCTCGGGCATCGGAGGGCGGTCAGGATTAAACGGATCGAAGAAACGACTGCGTGGGTTGACCTCAATCCGATAGGGTGCGGTCTGTTCGCAGCTTTCCGCAATCTTCTGGTCGATCAAATGGTAAACTTCAGCGTTGGTTTTCGTCCGGTAAGCTTGCCGGGTGCATCCGCCGCTGGTCATGGTCAGTGTGGTCAGAGCTAGGCCTACCCATGACAAGCAACGTCCGAAGCGGAGGCGAGATCGACGACGTTGGCTGGTGGATTGGCGGACGTGGGCGAGCTTGGATTGCCTGGTTCGAAGCATGTTGGAATCCGATTGGGTCGTGGAGACTGCGGGCAGCGCACGAACTTCACTAATGCTGGCAAAAATCCGGTGGGCGCAGCCAAGCCAGTAATGTGTGTTCCTCCTTGTTGTCGTAGTCTGCTGAAGTTACCTGCATGATTACAGTTACCTCGGTTACTAAGGCCGCAGTCGGCAAATCTTGCCTAACGCGAACCAGCTGGCGAGAGAACTCTATTGCGCCAAGCTCAATCTGTGTTCCGGCTTGGCGATCTGTGCTATTTGAGTTAGCACAGATGGCAAGGCCGAGGCACAGATAAAACTATTTGCTCCACGCCAGCATTATGCGAGTTGCCCATGGCTCTCCAGGGGCAACCTGCACTGGGGACACAAGGGGCAACCGGCACTGGGGACACACGCAATTGTTCATTGCTAGCAAAAAGTACATGGTCTGTGTCCCCGTAGCCTTTCACATCCCCGTAGCCTTTCACACAGTCGTTCATTGCTAGCACACGCCACTGACGTCGAGTGACACAGCCAAACGTTGATTGCTAGCACAGCCCAACCGGCACCGGGGGACACAGCCAATTGTTCATTGCTAGCAAAAAGTACATGGTCTGTGTCCCCGTACCCTTTGAATCCCCCGGGGACACACACAATCGTCGATTGCTCGCACAGTCAGCCGGTACCTGGGATACACACAGTCGTTCATTGCTAGCAAGGCCACCGACACCAAGGGACACAGCCAGTGGATCATTGCTAGCACAAAGTACATTGCGTGTGTCCCAGTGCCCTTTGAGCTAATTTCCCCGAACCCTCTGATCCTTGAACCCTCTGATCCTTCGCTGATCCGCTGGCCACTGACGCCGTGGATCCCAATTCCCGGGGACACACTCAATCGTGTATTGCAAGCACAGGCCACGGACATCGAGGGACACAGTCAATCGTTGATTGCTAGCATAGAGGGCATTGCCTGTGTCCCCGTGCCCAGTACATTGCTCGGGGACATCCCCCGGGGACACACACAGTCGTTCATTGCTAGCAAGGCCACCGACATCGAGGGACACAGCCAATCGTCCATTGCTAGCACAAGACATTCAGGGACACACACAGTCGTTTATTGCTAGCACAGACAACCGGCACCGGGGACACAACCAGGGACACAGCCAGTTGTTCATTGCTAGCTTAAAGTGCATTGCGTGTGCCCCCGTGCCCTTTGAGCTCACTAACCGGCACCAAGAAACAGCCAATCGTTCATTGCTAGCAAAGCTGATTGCCTGTGTCCCCGTACCGTTTCCCCGTTCCGTTTATTGCTAGCACCGACTCCGGGTGACGTCGGCGACAACGCAGGCACCCGGGGACACACGCAGTCGTTCATTGCTAGCACAATGACCCAGACATTCAGGGACACACACAATCGTTTATTGCTATCACAGGCCACCGACACCGAGGGACACAGCCAGTCGTTCATTGCTAGCACAAAGCATTTTGGTTGTGTCCCCGTTCCCTTTATGAGCTTTCCTCGTGCCCTTTGAGCCTTTGCCGAAGCAGAAGGTCGTCGGCGAATAACGCGTTTTCAGGGTGACAGTCAATCCAATCCCCGGCCGGAAGGTTGTCAGGCAGGGGGGGGCGCCCTTGGCTCGGGGGGTGGGCTGGGCTCGCCAATCACCAAGTCAGCGAGGCTCGTTCCGTATTGTGGAGGGGGGGCGGGGAGGGCGAAGGGGGCGCTTTTGTAGGAAGAGTTGCCAAAGTAGAGAGGATAGTGGCGCGTTTTCTGGTACCGGTGAGTATGATATCTGAGAGTGCTGGGCCCTAGGTCAAGCACCCTCGTGCCTTCGTTACCTGTCGGGATTACTAGTCGAATTGACTATTGGTTCCGTCAATCAGCTTGTCGTCCATAGAAGCGTTGGGAAGCAAACCGCCATGTCTTTGGGTGGAATACTAATCCTCGTCTTGCTGGTTATTTCGCTGTTCGTGTTCATTTATTTGATCGTGATCACGGCGAGGTCCTGGGGCGTGTTGCACACGGTTCTCTTGTGCTTTTTGTTCATTGAATGCTGGACATTCTTGTTCTTCTCCGCCCGTGCGTTAGATAAACGCCTGGCGATGCTTAAGGACTACTCCACCACTGCCAAGAACGTTGCCCAACTGAAAAAAGAAGTGCAGCAACTGACTTGGGGCGGCGACAACATCAGCGAAGATCAAGAGGCCTACGTTCCCCTCTCGGGCACTGTCCGACGGCTGGCCGCCGACCGCGGTCGCGTTTGGCGAAACGTAACCAAATTGAACGTCGAAGGCGAATCAATCCGTCTGGAACTGACTCCGCCCGTGGCCGCCGCAGGTGGTGAGGACTTGGGCGGCGCCGCGCCGGCCGCAGCCGCGCCCGGGGAAATGGCTACCATTCCAATGAATATGGTCGTCTATGCGTTCAGCCAGACGGCCAACGAACAGAATCAGTCGGTCCCCAAAATTTATCTGGGAGCCTACAAGGTAGTCGAAAGTTCGCCTGGTAATGCGTTGGTCACGCCCATCACACCGTTGGAACCGCAGCAAAGGACAGCGCGCGATCAAGAGGGTACTTGGGCTCTGTATGAACTGGTGCCCCAAGATAGTCACGTAGCCTTCTTGGCGGCAGGCGCCAAACCGGACGAAAACAAGGCCTTTGGTGACATGGATGAACCGGCTTTGCAGGCACTGTTGGCTGGCGTCCCCGAAGCTCGCCGCCCCGCTGTATTGGCCTCCTACATGCGAGACGGTCAAGCTGCTCAAGAAACAGACGATCCTAATTCGGTCTGGGTTTTGGCTGAAGTTGTCAAACCATTCAAGCAGCAAGTCGATGACGCGGCCGGAAATGCCAAGACTGGTACCTACTTTGATTCGCAAGGCCGCTCGATTGATATGCGATTGATGAGCGGTGCAGAAGACAAAAGCGTGACGTTACCTGAGGGCAAGCAGTTGCTGTTGCCGCAAAAGGAAGCTGCCACTCACATTCAGGGCGGGTTTCTGAAGCTGATCCGACGCGTTTACATCCGGCCGCTGAATTCCTACGAAAAAGGTATGGCCTATCTACGCATTCGGCGAGCCGAAGTCCAACGACTCGTCGACGTTGTCGCTCGTGAGTCACAGCAATTGCAGCAAGCCAATGACCTGGGACAGGCGACCAAGCAAAGCTATATTGCTCTGCAACAAAAGTTGGCCGCCGATCGTGACCAATACCAGAAGGAAGTCGAAGTGGTGGGTAACGAACTCAACGCGGTCACCACCAACTATCAAACGATGCGCAAACAAATGCTGCAGTACTGGCAGGCTATTCACGCTGCCCATGACAGCATGGTAAAAGGTCTCTAACGTTCGCTTTGGTCGATTTGTTGGGCGTTTGATCCACCGGGGTTGTTCGCCCTAGAAATCACAGGCAGAGTTGAACTGCTCCGCCCGCGTTACTACACCACGAATTCTTCTTCCTGGTCGGCACTTGGTCTGGAGAGCTGACCGGCGTCCTCGAGCGAACGGACGACGTCGACCACTTTCTGTTGGACGGCTTCCACTTCGCTCAAGCGAACTTTGCCCAGGAATTCCATTTCTTCCCGCAGCATATCGGCGGCACGTTGAGACATATTGCGCATGATCTTTTCTTGGAGCGCTTGGCTGGCGCCCTTCAATGCCATGGCCCATTGACTGGTCTCGACATTCTTGAGAACCGTCTGGATATCTTTGTCGGCCAACTTGCCCACATCTTCAAAGACGAACATTAACCGACGAATCTCGTCGACCAACTCGGGCTTGTCACGTGACAGGCCGTCAAGAATATTGCGTTCGGTGGCGCGATCGCAAACGTTGAGCATCTCGGCCACGGCCGGCACGCCACCAGCCTTTTGAAACGACTGGCTCATGAACATGCTCATGCGTTGGGACAAGGCGACTTCAACTTCTTCAATCGCTTCGGGGCTGGTCTGCCCCATCTCTGCGATACGTTGAATAACCGCCAATTGTCGCACTGCCGGTAAACCATTGAGAATGCCGGCTGCCACAGCCGGTGGCACATGGCTGAGCACCATCGCGATGGTTTGCGGGTGTTCGTCAATCAAGAACGAAAGCACGTTCTGCGGATCCGCTTTGTGCAAGAAGCCAAACGGTAACGCCTCGAGCGTTTGTTGGAGCAGCGAGAGCATATCGCCCGCGTCTTTGCCCAACGCTTTCTTCACCAGGCTCTTGGCTCGATCCAATCCGCCGGAGTGAGGCGCCAAAGCGCTCGGTTTACCTTGCAAAAACTCGGAGATCACCCGTTACTGGTCGCGACCCGAGATCGTGTCCAACTGCGCAATCGCAATCGAGACCGTCTCCACATAGCTGCGCGGAAGCTTTGCCAGCAAGGATGCGGCATCGTCTTCATCAAGGCTCATTAGCAAAATGGCGGCTTTACGCACACCATCGCTGACCGATCCAGTTATTGACATAGAAAGGGATTGATTGTGGGTGATCGATTCTCAAAGCCACCTGGCTTAATCTGGTTTTGTTCGGCAGGGACACGGTCCGGACAGCATCAGAAGCGCGGATGCTAGCATTGACGGAATGCTGCAAGAATGATTTCAGTTAGTTTTGGGAATCGCAGAGCTGACTCAGGATCGTTTCAAGAGCCAAGCTCGCTGTAACCGATACAAACGGCAGGTACGAGTGTCGACGTTGCGCCTTGGATATGACCAGGCGGGCACTGCGCATTGGCTGGGACTGAAAAAGGGAAAGATGATGTCCGAATCGAAACGCTACGGATGGCCTCTAGCACTCTGCGGACTCTTGCTGGCCGGTGGTCTGGCTGGTTCTACGGGTTGCCAGGTTTCGGTCGCTGGCCAAACACTGCCCAGCCCATATTATCTGACCGACGATGTTCAGCACTTCCCAGCTGGCCCAGAAAACAAGTTGGCCAATGAAACGGCCGCTCTCAAGCGCGCCCAAGCCGAAGCAGCCTCGACTCGTCGCTAATGCCGATAAACCCAGGCCCTTTCCCGGGAGGTCGACGCTCCTGCGGAGACTCGTTTCCGAGCCGTCGGACCATCCACGCCACTGGCGCTTGCCCAGGGCAGGCCGAAAGTGCCATGACCATGGTCTATTGGTAGGGTCCATATGCATGGTCCGTTTGCATGGCCAATCAGTTGCGATTTGCGGCTTGCCTTCGCTGGAGCGTCGGCCTCCCAGAATCGGAAGCCGCTATCACCTTTATCCCCTGTCATCTGCCTAACTTGACCTACCTGGAATCTTGATTTCCAACTGTCTGAGCAGGTTGGAGGTCTTTTAGGTTTGGCGAAAAATGGGGAAGATTTTTTGCTCGCTTGGACAGCGTTTTTCTTAAGTCGTTACTCTTCAACGACTTAGTGCTCTGTAATCGATATTGACCCAACCTACTCATCCGCTATAATCCCGCAATCGTGTCAAGCTTGGCAAGCTTGGCAGGAGCGGAGATTGATAAAGGATAGATGTAGTGCGAGATCTTTTTGGGCTCGCCAGCAATCGTTTGAGGGAGCATTGAGCCAACACCCCGTCCTCGTTGGATGGGTTGATTAGCGGCACGGGCAACATTGGATGCCCGATCTTTTGCACGCTGGTCGGTTGGTTCAGCCATCAAAGAGGAAGGATGGTTCGGAGCAATGTCCAGTACGAAGACAGTCTTTACCACTGGCGAAGCCGCCAAGATTTGCAAGGTCAGCCAGCAGACGATTATTCGCTGTTTTGACAATGGAACACTCAAGGGATTTCGCGTTCCCGGCAGTCGCTTTCGCAGGATTCCGCGAGACCAACTGTTCACGTTTATGAAAGACAATGGCATCCCCACCGATGCCTTGGAAGACGGTAAGAAGAAGCTGTTGATCGTCGATGACGATCAAGACTTGGTGGAATTGATGCAGGACGCATTCGAACGCGACGGACGCTTCGAAATTCGCACAGCCACCAACGGCTTCGCCGCTGGTATGGGTGTCAAAGAGTTTCGACCTGACATTGTCGTCCTGGACGTGATGCTGCCAGATATCAACGGTAAGGAAGTCTGCCATCGCGTGCGATCGGACAAGACCTTGGATTCCGTGAAGATCATCTGCATTTCGGGTATGATCGAACAGGACAAGGTAGGCGACCTGCGCGCCGCCGGTGCTGACGATTTCCTGCAAAAGCCATTCACTGTCGATCGGTTGATCGATCGCGTCTGTGATCTGCTGGATATCGAAAAGCCTGTGTCAGCGTAGGTTCTCTCAGTTGACAACTCCTGTATCCTAGGCCGGAGGGCGATTGCCCCCGGTTTGGAATAGTGGTTGTACTCTGCATTTCCATCGAATCGTTTTTCTCGAATGATCTATGAACAGCGCTGCGGGCCAACGTGGATCTGCGTTCCAGTCCGACGCTGTCGTAGACAATTTGGCCGTTGACAAGTTGGCCGTTGACCATTCGACTGAGCGACTCGCCCACGAGATTGCCTATGATATGGCCTATGGCCTAAGTCATGAGCTGAACAATCCGTTGGCGAATATCGCTGCGCGGGCGAGATTGTTAGCGGAACAAGAAAACGATGAACGGAAGCGTGCGTTGCTCTCCGCGATTGTTGATCAAGCCATGCGCGGCTGCGAGATGATCGCCGACCTCATGCTCGTCGCTCGTCCTCCCCAGCAGGCGCCGGTTGCTGTGGATCTAAACGAACTGGCTCAATCGATCTGCAAGCGTGCGCGACCCTGGTGTGAAGCCCGCAGCTTGACGATTGATTATGACCAATGGCCTGCCAACGCTGCGGCAAAGATCGTGGCCGATCGAAGTTGCACCGAAGAAGCCATCTGGGCAGTGCTACGAAACGCGATTGAAGTAGCGCAGGCGCATATCGAAGTGCGTTTGCAAGTCGATGAATCGGAATTAGAAACAACCATTTGCCTGTCGATCGAGGACGATGGACCTGGGATCAGCAACTCAGCTATGGTTCATGCCTTTCATCCATACTTCAGTGGTCGTGAAGCGGGACGGGGACTTGGTTTAGGTCTGAGTAAAGCTCAGCGGTTTCTGAGCCTCTCTGGTGGTTGGATTACGTTAGAAAACCTCGCTCCGGGCGGCTGTTGCGCCAAACTGTTCTGGCCCAAAACCGATAGCGACCCATCCGCCGGCTCTTGAGTTGCCGTGCCATGGTTGTGGATAGATTCTTTCCATCGCGTGGTGAATAACTTCTCAGTAATCCCCGGTTGCTGCAGACGTGGGATGCGGTAAATGGCACAAAAACTCAAGATTTGCGCTTTTGTGGCCCAATGGCACGGTTCGTGCCTAGGAAACGACGCCTACCAAATATCTCGCCATTCTCCAGATGCCACTCCCCATGACAGACGATCGCTTAACCAGCTCAACTGCTCACCAGAAGCAGTCGAATTCAAGTGCGTCCAGTGTGGCTGCCCGGCTTCTGAAAGCGATGCCTACGTTATTGGTATTGGCGGCCATGGGTGGCGGATGGATGGCGATGCATCATATCAACTCTGGCGCTGGTAGCCGTTCGGATGATGCCGAAATGGACAGTGATGCTACCGGCGAAGTGGCTACCGCAAATACGTTGGTTCTACCCAAAGGAAAGTTGGACGCGGCTAAGCTCGAAAGCGTTGAGGCTCAGCTGCAAACAATTCAACACGTTCATTCCGTACCTGGTCGACTGCGCTATGACGAAACCATGCATGTCGATGTGAAAGCGCCGATGGATGGTATCCTGGCGGAGATCAAAGTCATGCCCGGCGATCGCGTGGCCGCGGGTGACTTGATAGCCGTGTTGCGAAGTCCAGAAATTGGTCAAGCCCGTGCTGAAGTCATGAGGCGGCAGAAAGAGCTGGACATAGCCCAGACGATTCTTGACCGAGAGCAGACCTTAGCCAAGAACCTGCAACAGGTGTCTGCAATGCTTGACCAGGGCGTAGCCGTCGCCACGATTGAGTCGGAATTCACCGACCGCTCTTTGGGGGCCTACCGCCAAGAAATTTTGTCAGCTTATGCCAAAATGCGGTTGGCAGATGAATTGATTGATAAGGTCAAACCGTTGGTCGCGGCCGGCGGCGTTTCCGGACGCGTTGTACGCGAGCGCGAAGCGGAACGTCAGCTGGCTGAAACAACCCTTCGCACTGCCCGCGATCAGGCTGCGTTTGAAATCGGTCGAGCGAAGCTGAGAGCCGAAGCCGACGTCGCGGAAGCTAGTCGCCAACTCGATTTGGCTCGGCAGTCGCTCGAAGCGCTATTAAGTGTGGCCGAACGCACCGCAGTTGCCACTGACTCAGAGTCAACCTTCTCCAACACCACATACTATACGCAGCCCTCCAGGCATGCGACTGAGCCAACGGAACGCATAGCTGAGCGAACCAACCTTAACGCTAGCGACGACATGGACTCTAGGTTAGAGGTTCGGGCACCGTTCGCTGGCAGTATCGAGTCGCGCGGCTTTGCTAAAAACGAACGCGTTATGCGGGGCGACTCATTGGTCGTATTGGCCAACACCGCTGCGTTAACCGTCGAGGCCAGCATACGCGAAAGCGAGTGGTCGGCTGTGGCGTTGCAGCCAGGGGCTGAGCTGTCTGTCATGGTTCCCGCCCTGGACAAGCGAGTCTTTACGGCGACCGTGCGCTACTTTGGACGCGAGGTCCAAACCGACACCAATTCAGTACCCTTGGTAGCGCGCATCGAAAACAGCGAAGGTTTGTTACGGCCAGGAATGTTTGTTCGAGTGACGGTGCCAATTGGCGAACCCGTTTCAACGCTTTCGATTAAGCCGCAGTCGGTGATTCGGCATGAAGATCAGCAGTTTGTTTTCTTGGATATGCAGAACGGCACTTTCAAACGCGTGGAAGTGTCGACAGGGCGAGCATCGGATGATTGGATCGAGGTCACCGAAGGTCTGGTGCCTGGCGATCTAGTGGTGACCAACGGCGCGTTCTTACTAAAGTCCGAGTTGCTACTTCAAGGCGAATAAGCACTCTCTCTTTTTGACGACTGCGGATCGTTCGGTTAAACACAACCATGCTCACCAAGCTCATTGAATTGTCGCTCGTCAATCGCGGGCTTGTCATTGTGATGACATTGCTCATGGCAGGCGCCGGCTTGTATGCCGCTCTGAACTTGCCCATCGACGCCGTGCCCGACATGACGAACGTGCAAGTGCAGGTCGTTACGGATGCCGGTTCGCTATCGCCGGTCGAAGTCGAACGTTATGTCACCTATCCCGTCGAAAACACGATGAGCGGCTTACCCGACGTGGAGGAGCTGCGCAGCGTTTCTAAGTTTGGCATATCGGTGGTCACGATCGTCTTTCAAGAAGGCACGGATATCTACCGAGCCCGACAACTGGTGACCGAACGGATCGTCGACGCGGCTGCCAATATACCACCGGGCTATGGCACACCGACGGTTGGACCGCTCACAACGGCACTAGGTGAGATTCTGCAATTTGAAGTTCGCAGTGATCGACATTCCCCAATGGAACTGCGCACGATGTTGGAATGGGAGATCTCGCCCAAGCTGCGACAAGTTCGCGGTGTGACCGAGATCAATACGCATGGCGGTTACTACAAAACGTTCGAGGTGCAACCCGATCCCGATCGCATGACCAGTTATGGTATTCCCATGGAGCTGCTGTTCCGGCGACTGGAGGCCAACAACAATACCTCGGGCGGCGGCTATGTGATTCATCACGGCGAACAGCGCTTCATCCGCGGTGTATCACTGCTGGAGAATCAGGCCGACATTGAATCGGTCGTGATTCGCCGCGAAGGCGATGGCAACCCGATCCTGCTGAAGGATATTGCCAAGGTCAGTATTGAACCGATGACTAGGCAAGGTGCGGTGACTCGTGACGGTCGAGGCGAGATCGTGACGGGATTGGTGATGATGCTGATCGGGGAGAATTCGCGACAAGTTGTTCAGTCCGCCAAGGAACGGCTGAAAGAGATCGAAGTCACCTTGCCCGATGGCGTTCGTCTTGAAGTGACTTACGACCGAGCAGCTTTGATTGGCCGCACGCTAAAGACCGTACTTACCAACCTCACCGAGGGCGGGATGTTGGTGGTCGTTGTGCTCTTGTTGATGTTAGGCAACCTGCGGGCTGGCATCATCGTGGCCTTGGCGATACCCCTGTCGATGTTATTTGCGACCAACCTCATGGCCTTGATGGGCGTGACAGCCAGCTTAATGAGCCTGGGAGCGATAGACTTTGGTCTGATCGTGGACAGCAGTGTGATCATGGTGGAGAACTGCATTCGCAAGCTTTCCCAGAACAATGGTGACGCAAAACATGTGGATGTGATCCGCGATGCGGCGGTCGAGGTGCGCAAACCCACAATGTTTGGGGAACTGATCATTGCCGTCGTGTTCTTTCCCATTTTGCTGCTGGAGGGAACCGAAGGCAAACTGTTTCGCCCCATGGCGTTGACTGTGCTTTTCGCGCTGGGCGGTTCGATGATCCTGTCGCTGACCTTCATGCCAGCGATGGCCTCCATCTTTTTGCGAAAGCGTAAAGCTGAACGTTCTGCCAGCGGCACCCACAACTTAGATCTCGGCGCATTGAACCGCACTGAGCATGACACGAAGTATGAAACTGAGCATGACTCTGAGCATGACGTCTTCTTGGTGCGGACGATCAAATTCTTTTATACGCCGCTGGTCAGGCAGGCAATCAAGCATCCCTTCGTAACAGTTGCCATTGCACTGACGGTGTTCGCGACGAGTCTGCCGATGGGGCGACATCTTGGTGCTCAGTTTATGCCGCGCCTGGAAGAGGGCGACTTGCTGGTCGAAGCCTTGCGTTTGCCCAGCGCGACGCTGGAAGGGTCTATCGAAATGTCGACTCAGATTGAGAGCATTTTGAAGAAGTATCCCGAAGTAAAGACTGTCTTTTCCAAGACCGGCCGCCCGGAGATCGCCAATGATGTGATGGGTGTTCACCAAACTGACGTCTGGGTACTCCTTAAACCGATTCATGATTGGCCGAGCCACAAGACACGCGACGAATTGATCGAGCAGATGTCCGAAGAACTCAACGCCAATGTACCTGGCGTAATTTTTGGGTTTACTCAGCCGATTGAAATGCGTGTTGATGAACTGGTCGCGGGCGTTAAGGCTGATGTGGCTGTGTTGTTGTACGGTGATGACATGGAAGTTCTCGGTACAAAAGGCAAAGAAATCGAAGCCATTCTCCGCTCGATTCCTGGTGCGGTCGACGTAAAGGCTGACTATCAAGCCAACCTATCGACGCTGACGATCAAGACCAAGCCACAGTCACTTGCCCAGTACGGCATTGACGCTCAAACGGTACTGGATGTCGTTACATCCTTGGGTGGCTATCAAGTCGGTCAAATCTTCGAGGGACGCGCACGTTACCCGATCATGGTTCGCGTCCCGCAGTCGTGGCGGGAGAACCTGTCTCTCCTGGAGCAAGTTCCCGTGGCGGATGCCAATGGCAAAGCAGTGCCACTGAAAGAACTGGCTGAGATTCGACTGGAGGAAACGCCGCCGACAATCGAACACGAAGGCAACCGCCGACGCACGTTTATCTCGGCCAACGTTCGCGGGCGAGACGTGGCTACTTTTGTGAACGAAGCTCAAGCGGTGGTCGCTAGTAAAATGCAGTTTGCCCCTGGTTATGAGATTAAGTGGGGCGGTGACTTCGAAAACCTGCAGTCGGCCAGTCGAAGACTGGCGATCATTACACCTATTGTGCTGGTGATCATTATGCTGCTGTTGCATACCAGTCTTGGCTCGATGCGACTGGCCTGGTTGATCTTCTTAGCCGTGCCAATGGCTGCTTCCGGCGGTGTGATTGCTTTGTATGTTCGCGAGATGCCATTTAGCATTTCAGCGGGCGTTGGCTTCATCGCTCTGTTTGGTGTCGCAGTGCTCAATGGATTGGTCTGGGTCAGTGCGGCCGAGCAATCACGTCTCTCGGGTATGCCGCTGCAAGATGTCAGCTACCATACCGCCTTGGTTCGGTTCAGGCCCGTGTTGATGACGGCGCTGGTTGCCAGTCTAGGTTTCCTACCCATGGCCTTGTCCACCAGTGACGGCGCCGAGATGCAACGTCCCCTGGCAACCGTCGTCATTGGAGGACTGTTTACATCCACGCTGCTGACTTCCCTGGTGATTCCAACCATCTATCCATGGTTTGCCGGGTCGGCAGACCGCTCCACAGTTGCTCCAGAATAAGACCATCTTGGACTTCAGCACCCTAGTTGCCGCTTGGATGCACCGATCATTTTTGGCCAGCGGCCATATTCATTGTTGCCTATATTGCCAGTGCCACGTTTGATCGGCTATTGGCTGGCGGTGGCCGGCCGGTTTGCTCGCGATTTTCAGGCCGGAGTTCTACACCGCAAGAGGCAAGAGAACCGCGAGAGATGAATACCCTCGTACCCAAACTCATTCGTTACTCTCTTTCCTCTCGCGGTGTAGAATCATCCAGCACGAATCAAAGAGGAAGCTGTCTTCAAGATCGTCTGTTGTCGTGCGGCGCCACATTGGATCAGTTGTTGGCTGGCGGTCATACCAATAACGAAATATAGGCCGGCGGGTTTAGCAAATAGGCGAGTCCGAAGTGGCGGTGTCCAACTAAGATACCACCCGGGCACGGCTCTAGGAAACAATGAACACGAGATTTACTTTACATGTAAAGTATTGTATCCTGTTCATCCAAAGTCATTTGCATCGATGCCGAGCGACTTCAGTTTGCTACGCAACGTGACACGGCTGATACCTAATAACGTGGCTGCTTTCAGTTGGGTGCCAGCGGTGTGGGTGAGAACCTGGCGAAAAAGTTGTCGCTCAGCAATGGCGATGGCTTCGGCATAAAGGTTGTCAGTGCCGGCTTCTAGTCTTTCGGCCACGAAACGCTCGGATAAGAATTCATGGGGGACAGATGTCGTTTGCAGTCCAGGGCCATCGCCCAGCGGCGGCAGGAAATCAGGTAATAGTATGTTGCCGCGAGCGGTCAGCAGCGATTGCTTCATCACACTTTCGAGTTCACGAACATTGCCCGGCCATCGATACTGATTGAGGACCTCGATGGTTTCCGGAGCAATCGAGCGGATATCTTTTCCAAATTCGTGGCTATAGCGACGCAAGAAGTACTCCGCCAAGACGCGCAGGTCGTCCTCACGGTCACGCAAGGGTGGTAAACGAATGGTGACGACGCTTAGTCGGAAATAGAGATCCGTGCGAAACAATCCCTCGGCCACTAATTGTTTAAGGTCATGATTGGTGGCGGCAATAATGCGCACGTCGATTTTGATCGGAGTATTGCCACCCACGCGCTCAAAGGTCTGATCTTGAAGAACTCGCAGCAATTTTGCTTGAGTCAGCGGTGACATGTCCCCCACTTCGTCCAAGAACAACGTGCCACCATCGGCTTGTTCCAGCTTACCGATGCGTTGTCGATGCGCGTCGGTGAATGCGCCCTTCTCGTGACCAAAGATCTCGCTTTCTAGCAACGCATCTGGAATCGCAGCGCAATTGATCGCTTGAAAGGGAGCTGTCGATCTCGCGCTATGGTGGTAGATCGCCTGCGCGACCACTTCTTTGCCTGTACCGCTTTCACCGAGCAACAACACCGTCAGATTTTGCGATGCGACGCGACCTATGGCCTTGTAAACCTCTTTCATGGCCCTGCATCGGCCCACGATCGCATTGCCAGTTACGTCCTCATCAGAGTCTGATTCGGCCAGTACTGGTTGCACTCGGATCATGCGACTGAGACTGAACGCTTTGTCCAGCAAGTCACGAATCTCGTCGAGCTCCAAGGGCTTGAACAGGTAGTCGTACGCTCCCAGTTTGGTTGCCTCGATCGCAGACTCAACCGTACCATGTCCAGTGATGAAGATGAATGGAACTCGTGCATCGAGTTCTCGGAGACGTTTGAACAATTCAATTCCATTGGTGTCGGGCAGACTCAGGTCGATGATGACCACGTCTGGCTTGGCCTCAATGAACTTCTGTCGTCCTTCAGCTCCATCTCTGGCTGTGATTACCATGATCTGATCGTTGGCAAAGGCTCTCTCAAACGCTTTACAGATAGATGCTTCGTCATCAATGACTAGTAGACTTTGCATGCCGCCTCGCTCACGCCCTTGGGTCAGTATGATTAGTGTTCGCTAAGTCGCTTTTTCGATGGAATCGGCAGTGTGTAATAAGAGTGCGGAGAGCTAGGCCACACTAAATGCTTTGGCTACACCTTGGATGTTCTGCACCCTTGGCAACGTCAACAGGAATTCGGCTCCGCCGCCGCTGCGATTCTGCCCGGTCAAATCGCCACCATGTGAGTGAGCAATCCGTCGGCAAATGCCAAGTCCCAAGCCAACGCCAGTCGATTTGCTACTGGAAAAAGGGGTGAACATTTTTTCCAGCATATCTTCGCGGATGCCTTCTCCAGTATCGATAACAGCCAATTCAATCTGTTGATTGACGTTGGTCACACGTATCAACAATGTGCCACCAGTTGGCATCGAGTCGAGGGCGTTGAGCGACAGATTGAGCAACAGTTGCTGGATCTGTGATGCGTCTCCGTCCACAAAAAGCGGCTCGTCAGTGCAATCGATGTTGATGTGAACGTTCTGCTGTGAACAACGCCCGTTGATCAACTGCACCGTTTTACTGATTACAGTTTGGATTGGAAAGATAACACGCTGGCCCTCTTCCGGTCGTGCAAAATCAAGCAAGCTGTTGACGCTTCGCTCCATACGTCGAATTTCATGCTCCACCAATTCCAGGTCGTCGGTCGGCAAGCCCTCCTGAGCGAACTTGTCTCTGTTCACTTGGATCAACAACTTAATTGCCGTCAAAGGGTTTCGAATTTCGTGCGCCACCCCGGTCGCCAGTTGCGCTAGCGTGGCCATCTGTTGCGCGCGTAAAGCTTCCGTTTCGCGGGCCATAGCCACCCGCTGGGTCTCCGCTTGTTCAGCGGCAGTCAGGTCGCGCATGATCGCGATCCGTAACACTTGTGACTCCGATGGGTACTGACTGACCGAGACTTCCACCGGAAATGATGTTCCATCGGAGCGTTGGCCACTTAACCGCAGTGTGGCAGGTAGGGAGTCAAATTGATGCGGAAGCCCTGATAAGAACGCATCGGCCGTCTTACCCACGACATTTTCGATATCCGCCGAGAAAATTTCAGTTACGGCTCGATTGCAGGACAGGATGACTCCAGCCTCGTCGAATGTGATGATGCCTTCGCTGGCGTTGGCGACGATCGTTTCACTGCGCTGGTGTTCCTGGAATGCAATGCGTCGCAGTGGACCAATAATGACCCACCATAGCACAGGCGCGCAGACCAACGTGAGCAGCATGGCATCTAAAAACGCTTTACCGGTTTCGCCAAAAAAATCAGGCATGACGTGCGGTAACACCAGCATCACACCCACTTCAACGATGAATACTAGTGTCAGCACAATGCCCAAAATTCGGGCTGGTGACCGCAGGATAGAGGACAATGCCGAAATACGGTTGGACATGCTATAAGAGCTGATTGAAGGCGAGTTGTTCGAACGACTGTTGAATGGCTCAGACGTGGTGAATGCTTGCCCACCGACTTAGCCGAACTAGCCGGCTTAGCCGAACTAACCGAATCAGTTGGATCAGCCGATCCACAACTCCACGTGCCATCGGCTACTCACACCAAACAACAGTTTGACATTCTATCAATGTTTCTGACATCGAGTATGTCGCAGTGAGCGGCCAAAATCTGTCCAGGCGACTGGATAGTTTTTGTCAGCGTCGATCATGAGTCGGGCTAAACCGAACGCTAGCGGCTGATTAGAAGCGGAACGGCGCGAGCCGTCCGGTACCTCATTAGAAGCGGAACGGCGCGAGCCGTCCGGTACCGACGTTGATTTGCTAGGAAACTCACCGTACGGCTTGCGCCGTTACGCTACAAATCGCCGTTACGCTACAAATCAAAGAAAAGTGACTGCCTCTAGCGCGTTAGCCCACGGATTTTGATCCACATTAAGATCGACGCCGGGGAAACTCAACGGCAGAGGATATTCAACGCTTCTGAGAACAGCCATTTGCATTTAGCCTAGTTTCGGCATTCACTTTGCTTTACGCTGATACTTCAAGAAAGCAGCTAATCTTCGGCAGGCTTTTTGACAGTATGATCCAACTCCCGACCACGGATGCTGAAATGCGTTGTTCGTTGATTTGCCTGGCAGTCGTTGCGTTTGTTGGATCCAGTTGGTCAGCGTTATTAATCGCTCAAGACGTGAAGACGCCGGCCGCCACCGTCCAGCCAGCCGAAGTACAAACTGAGGTCAGTCGGATTTACGTGTTCGTTGACAAAAAGGGATTAGGTCATCAACACGGAGTGGAGGCCAAACTATCCGCCAGCTCATTGTTATTGGGGGCTAAGGAGAACGCGGGAAAACTAGTGTTTGACATGACCTCATTTAATGCGGACACTCCGGTTGCTCGCAAGTATGTGGGTTTGGCCGGCACCACCGACGAAGGTACCCGCACGGCAGTTAACGAAAACATGAAAGGCGCGGCGGTACTAGATGTCAGACGATTTCCAACCGCGTCTTTCGATGTAACTTCCGCCAAGGCCACGGGGCGAACCAGCGCCAAAGGCTTGCCGCTTTACCAACTCGAAGGTCAGTTTACTTTGCACGGGCGTACGAGACCGCTTTCGATCCCAGTCGATGTGGAACAGGTTCGCGGATGGTTGCACGTCAAAGGTGTCTTCACCATCAAACAAACCGAGTACGGGATTAAGCCCTACTCCAAAGGCTTTGGCGCGATTGGCGTAGGCGATGAACTTCGCATCTACGGTGACCTGATTGTCGCACCCTCAGAGCATGTTAACCTGCAAGATATTCCCGTTCGTCCGTAATCTGAGCATGTCCACAAGTCTGATTCTGGGTACCAAGGTACATTCATCGTTAGAAAAATTAGGAACTGTCGCATGGATGCGCCGATCAGTTGTCCCAACTCGATGTTAACGACCAAAGATATGGCCATCGGTCGATTGCGATTGTCTCGTGTTTGCGGGATGGCTTATGGGTTTGGCAATCAAATTCTGTTCTTGGTTACTGTGTGGTACCTGTTTTGGTTCCTGCGCGATGGGGCGATAAATCAACTGCATGAGCATTGG
>JADLDX010000575.1 GCA_020846515.1 Pirellulaceae bacterium | reverse complement strand
TTCCGATCGAGTCCATCAAGTACTGCTTGGATTTTGCCAAGCTGAAGATCGAAGACATTGACCATGTGGCCGTCTCGTTCAATCCTCGAGCCAATCTTTTGAAACGCTTGAGTTTTGTAGCCACGCATTGGCCCAGTTTTGGATCGGTCATGGATCGCTTGCGCCGTCAAGGCAAAACGCTGGGCATGGAAGATCAATTGGCAGCGGGACTGAACATTGATCGAACCCGTGTTCGAGCCAAGTTCCACCGCATCGAGCATCATCAGACGCACGTCGCCGCCGGTTTCTTGATCTCTCCGTTTGATGAAGCTGCGGTGCTCTCGGTCGATGGTATGGGCGACTTTACGAGTACACTCACCGCCCGTGCGCGCGGGACCCAATGGCAAGAATTAGATCGCGTCTATTACCCACACTCCATTGGCTTTCTTTACACAGCCATCACCATGTACCTGGGATTTCCCTATTACGGAGATGAGTACAAGGTGATGGGCTTGGCGCCTTACGGCCAGCCAGAATTTGCGGACTTCTTCCGACGTATGATTCGCCCGAAAGGCGATGTTTTTGAGCTGAATCTGAATTACTTCACGCACCACAAACGCGGCATTAAGATGGCGTGGAACGAGGGTGCGCCGGTTATCGAGCCCTTTTACAGTCAGCGGTTGATTGATGAACTCGGCCCGGTTCGCGATAAGAGCGAACCAATGACCCCGAGGCATGATAACATCGCCAAGAGCCTGCAAGTCGTAACCGAAGAAATTATCTTGCACTTGTTACATCGCCTGCATCTACGTACCGGCAGTCGACAAGTCTGTATGACCGGAGGCGTGGCGATGAACTCTGTGGCAAATGGCAAGATCACGTCCGCCACTCCGTTCGAGCGGGTTTATATACCGGCCGGCGCTGCCGACAATGGAACCTCCTTTGGCGCCGCCTTTCACGTATGGAATCGCCATTTGTCGCAACCGCGTTCGTTCGTTCAGGATCATGCCTACTGGGGATGTGAAAGTGACGATGACGAGTGTGAAGCCGCCCTCAAAAAGTCAGGCGTGCCATACGAACGGCTGCGTTCCGAAGAAGACTTGACCCAACGCGTGTCGAATTGGTTAATCGAAGGCAAAGTAGTGGGTTGGTTCCAAGGACGCATGGAGTTCGGCGCTCGTGCCTTGGGCAATCGCTCTCTGCTGGCAGATCCGCGTCGCACCGACATGCGCGACATCATCAATCTCAAAATCAAGTTCCGAGAAAAGTTTCGGCCGTTTGCTCCGAGTATTCTTGAGGAAGAAGTGGGTAACTGGTTTGAGATAAACGAAGCCACTCCCTACATGGAAAAGGTGTTTCCGATTCGAGTTGAGCAACGAGAAAAAATACCGGCGGTCACTCACGTCGATGGCAGCGGTCGCTTGCAGTCGGTATCGAAAACCACCAACCCGCTTTATCACCAGCTGATTTCAGCCTTCTTTGCCAAAACGGGCATCCCAATCGTGCTCAACACGTCTCTCAACGAAAATGAACCCGTAGTGCGAATCCCGGCCGAAGCGATTGCCTGTTATCAACGCACCTCAATGGACGCCTTGGTTCTCGGCCGATGCATTCTGGCCCGCGACATGCGTTAACCCCTCGACCCCTCAGCCGAAGCCTGGTCGAGCTCGTGAGCAAATCCCCCACGCCCTGGCGACCTCGGGCGGTTTAGGTAGAAAATTCAGGTCAGATCGTTGACGTTGACTTTGACGACAAGTAATCTGTCTTTGATGTGTCTGAAGATTTACTGCTGTGATTAGGGGTGCAACATGATTCGAATGGCTGGACTGGCGGTTATCGCTTTGCTCTGCGGTGCGCAGGGTGCGATGGGTGCCGTAGTTAGTTTCAAAGGTACGCTGACCAGCTACACGACGGTTGTCGGTGCTGCCGATCCGATTGTGCTTGGGCTTCCCGAAGATTTTACCGTTACCGTGAATACCTCGGGTAGTGCAATCACTAACGGAGGCATCGTTTTCACTGGCAACAGTGGGAAGCAATTTAACTTGACCGGTGGCACGATCAACATTGGCGCCACGACAGATTTCAGCGGTATCTCGATCGATCCAACTTTTGGCAGCATTGGCGGTACGCTGAATTTTAGCTTCGCCGCAGTGGTACCTAACAATACACAAGCTGGTCTGGATGCGTTGATCGGTTCAGGCGGCAGTGCATCAATTTTCGGATTCCCTTTCACCAACGGTTCTGCGGGATTCTATCAAGGTGCCGTTACAGCTGTACCTGAGCCAGGTTCGATGTTGGCTCTTGCTGGACTGGTTGCCGGTTGCGGTGGATACCGCTGGCGCCGTGGTCGCAATTCGAAGCAAACGGACGACAAAACGGCATCGGTGTAGTTTCCAAGATCTACCGATTACCAGATGGACATAGATCTGGCTTCTCAGTCTCGAAAGAGCGGGTTTACACCCGCTCTTTCTGCATTTATGGCCACTGAAATCGGACCTTGCAGACATTCAACCTCAATCTCAGTCTCCAAAAATTGGGGATTCTCGCAATTGCGAGCTACATTAACGAGAACTGATCGATCTACATGTGAATTGGCGGACAAATATGAATACGAGGAATGTAACGCATGTAGTGTTTTGGGGCGCTTGCCTGACGCTGCCAGCACCATTGCTCTTTCAACATCTGTTTCGACTCTGGCAAATTGACCAGTATCAGTACTTTCCTGTGCTCATCTTGACAGTGGCGGTGCTAGTCGCGGCGCGTTGGAATCGACATCTACACTTCCCATGCGGTCTTTTCGCTTGGTCGGCAGTGCTGACGGGGT
>JADLDX010000574.1 GCA_020846515.1 Pirellulaceae bacterium | reverse complement strand
CCATCCTGCGGCCCCTTGGTTTCGATCAATTTTTTAAAGGTCGTCAGATAGCAGCCCGGTGCGGCTGCGAGAATGCGATCATCCAGCGCCATCAGATAAGCGGTCTCGGTGCCGCCGCCGCTATTGCCCGTGCAACCAATCTTGTCCGCCAGGATGTCAGGCCGACCTTGGAGATAGTCGATGACCCGCATACCGTCCCAGATGCGAAACTGTGCTACGTTGGCGCCGATTAACGCACTGCTGATGCCGGTCATCGTGTGCTCGGTCGTGCACATCAACCGGACATTGGGATGTGGTACCTTCACATGCGGCGCATCGTCAAACACGAGGCGCTCTTTGGTCGGATCCAACAGTTGATATCGCTCGCCCTGTCCGATAGGGTCGTAACATAACGCGGCCATTCCATGACGAGCCAGAAGCATGCAGATGAGTTGGTATTGGCCCGACGCCTTGCCATCGTGACTGTGCCCACAAGGCACCAGCACAGCCGGCCACGGCGCTGGCGTCTCGGGCAGATACAAGTTTCCGGTCAGATGAAACGCAGGCCGTGTCTCTAAAATGATCTTTTGAACACGATAGCCTTGTCCTTGGAGCTGGCCCATGATCTGCGGATTGAGCGGCGTGCGTTCGGGCAGCCCACCGATGCGCTCCAGAAAAAACGCTCGCCTCTCCTGCTGCCAGGCCAAACAAGCTGCCTCGCTCTTGATCATGACTTCAAAGGCCGCGCTACGTTGGCTGCACAACCTATCAAACTCACCGAGCAACCACTGCTCGTACGCGTCGGCCGGCTTGATACTCGGGTCCAAGACGGTCAACGGATCTGCAGCCAAGGTCGCTGTCGTGACGATGAGTGCCATGAGCATACTCAGGGTTATTTTCATGACGGTTGTTTTCATGATGGTGGCCTCGCTTGTCAAAAAAACAGGTAAACGGGCCGGCAGTCAGTCCTCGGTATGGTGACTATGATAGAGCAAGGCTAGCCGAGAAGGTTGCGTAAGCTCCTTGGACAGGTCCGATACGAGATTTCGTGCCTGAGGCACAAACGGAACCGGCCGGGGGCGGCTTGCCCCGAAACAATAGACATCAAAATAATTGGAAAACATCCCAGAATCTGGACCTAAAAGCTTGACTGACCGTTAAAGTCGACGAAGATCTGCATTTGCTCAAGTGAATCGTCCATTCCCCTCTTGGAAAATGCTATGGGCCGAACAAAGACTTCTCGCTGGTTGTGCGCGCTTATTGGGCTTGTGCTGACCTACCCAATTCAGGCTCAAACCAGTCAAACGGTGACGCCCGATTATGTAGAGTCAGGTACCAATCACATAGTTACCAATCTGCCTGGTAACTTCAATCTGGGCACCAACGTCAACAACTTGATTGGTGCCAACCGCTTTTACAATGCGGGTATTACGGGACAAGGCACAATTACTGCCAATGTCGAAGCGGGTCATGCCTGGAACGGTCACGAATCGCTCGCCCATGTCAGCCAATTCGCGCACGATGCCGCAGCATTCGGCACAACAACCAATGACTTGTTCGACCGCCATGCGACTTGGGCGTCTTCGCACATTGGTGGCCGATTAACTGCCGTCAATTCTGGACCATGGCAGATGGGTATCGCTCCTGGTACGGATTTGCGTTCGGGGGCGATTGCCGCGGTTTGGGGTGGATCGGCGTATGCACTGAGTTTTAATTTTAGTACCGCCTCGTTCAACGGTGGCTACGCACCGTACTTTGGAACGGCGGATGTCATCAATAGCAGTTGGGGTGGCACATCACCGGCTGGTAACAATTTCTTTGCGCAAGCCCTCGATGGTTTTGCCGCGCAAAACTCGAGAACGACCTTGGTCGCTTCGGCCGGTAATTCAGGCCCCGTCAATAACTCGGTCGGCTTTCCTGGCAGCGGATACAACGCCATCACCGTGGCGGCACTAAATAACGGGGGCAACAACTCCTACAACACCGTGGCAAGTTTCAGCAGTCGCGGGCCGCAAGACTACTTTGACCCCGTCAATGGAACCATCGTCGGTGCTCGCGCCGCCGTGGATATCGCTGCGCCTGGCACGAATCTGCACGCCGCATTTTATGGTGGCCAAACCGGTGGCAATAACACGACGCTGGCGGGTTCTTTCAGCGAGGGCACAAACCCTAACTTCTACACCTTCTCTGTCCAAGGCACCAGCTTTGCCGCGCCGATCGTGGCGGGCGGCGTTAGTCTACTGAAGAGTGCTAGCTACAACACACCTGAACTGGCCAGCAATGCGGCTTCGCGCGACACACTGGTCGTCAAAAGCGTGCTGATGAACAGCGCCGATAAAACGATCGGTTGGAATAACGGCCAGGTAGCCAATGGCCAAGGTGGCGTGAACACCACGCAAGCCCTCGACTTCGCCGCTGGGGCTGGTGCCATGAATTTGAATCGAGCCTTCGATCAGTATTTGACCGCTGGGACGCGCGATGTACTGGGCTTGGCCAACGGTAACCTGGGCACGGTCAGCGCCATCGGTTGGGACCTGGGTAATGTGCTGTTGGGTGGTAACAATCTCTACACGATCGGCGGGCTATTGGAGGGTGGTAGTCTCTTCAATGTCTCGCTCAATTGGTTCCGCAATCGGACTTACAACCTCAGCACGGCAACCGACGTTGGTCAAGCCGATTTGACTCTGGAAGTCACCGACTTGCTGAGCAATACTGTGATTTCACGATCATCCAGTTTGTTCAACACGGCCGAACATCTTTCGTTCCTGCTACCCAATACATCGCAGTATGGTGTTCGCGTCCTTTAT
>JADLDX010000573.1 GCA_020846515.1 Pirellulaceae bacterium | reverse complement strand
ATCATTTCGATGGTTCTTCTCAGCGGAGCATGATCGTGCTCAAACATCTCCAAGTTTCGCGCGTTCTTGACTGGATCAAACGGAAAAGTGCTACGCAATAACCAATACGGCGTATAGCGTGCGCGAGGCACGCAGCACACGAACTTGCGCGGTTCCAATTGCTTGGACGCCAACCACGCCCTGGCAACTCGATCGTTCCGCAAATCGCAGCCGAATCCACCATCAGGAGCCAATCGCATCACCGGACTAGAGATCTGCTCGCTGCGCGCGACGTTTAACGAGACTGAGTCGCGAAAGTAGACAAAGCGAGCTTGCGACATGATGGCGGCGGCTTCAGCGTTACCGCCTGAGTACGTGATGCCATAGACCCCAAAAGGTTTGCCATAGAATTGAATGAAGGGAGTCAGGTCTCGTTGCGCGACCAAGGAGGGACCCGATCCATGCAACAAGAAATCACACCAGTCCAAGGCGTCCTGGAGAGCCGGATTGTTGGCGCGACCGCTACTGTTAATCAACCCTTTAACGACTTGGAAATTTGGAAATCGTCTTTTGCACATCGCCGTGGCTTCGACCGAAAAATCGTAGGACGCCCACAAGCGCACCTGCGTGTTGGGTAGATATCGTTCGAGCAGCGCCAGAACACCAGGCGTGTGGCTCAAGTCACCAATATTGGCCACCTGCCAAGAGGAACGCAAAAGAATACGCTGGGGCTGTGCCACCACCGCCGCTTGGAGCCAACTAGGTAGTACCGCACCCGCCGCGATCGCCGCGGAGGTTTTGCAGAAAGTTCTTCGACTCGGAAAAGGGGTCAGGTCTCTATTCCGCTTTGGCTTGCGTTTCATCGTTTCAGCGTTCTTCCACTAGCAAAAAATAGACCTGACCCCTTTTCCATGGTCGCATGTAACATTTTAACCTCGCTGCGGTATCTGCAGGGCAACTCTTTTGTTGGCCCCTCTACAATTGGTGTGATATGCGTTGGAAATCATGGACCTCCCGGCACAAATCTGGTCAAGCTCGACGCAGGTGTATGCAATTTGAGCAGTCGGAACCCCGACGATTGTTGACGGCCGACTTTCAACTAGTGGGGGATATGAACTTAGTTACCAATGGTTTCAAGAATCCTAGCCCGGTGGTGCAGGCTGGCTCCATCGGGTACTTCACTGCTTACACCGACGCGTTGGACTGGGCGTTGTACAAGACGGATGGTACTTCCAGTGGCACGATGCTGGTTAAGGACATCAGCCCAGGCTTTAACCCCAACATCGTGGAAATGACCGATGTGGGCGGCGTGCTCTTTTTCGTAGCCGATGATGGCACGCATGGTGCCGAGCTGTGGAGGAGCAATGGCACGCCCGAAGGGACATTTATGGTCAAGGACATTCGACCTGGGAGCGACGGAAGTTTCAGTTTCAGCCCCAGATCTTTGACGAACGTAAATGGCACGCTGTTCCTTAGCGCCAACAGCAGCGATTCATTTCAACTATGGAAAAGCGATGGAACGACGGCGGGCACCGTGCTGGTCAAACCGCCCAATAGTGCCTCCGGAGCGAATACTCCCATGGTTCTCACCAATGTGAATGGCGTATTGTATTTCAGTGCAACCAACACGAACTTTGGCCGCGAAGTTTGGAAGAGTGACGGTACGGCCGCTGGTACCGTTATGGTAGCGGATGTTGCCCCGGGGTCTGTTGCCCCCGGCCTGCCCGCTTTTGATTCCAATCCATTCGAATTTACTGCAGTGGGTGGTACGGTATACTTTGCGACCCAACCCCAGCGCCCTTCAGGTGATACTCCGCGCTATGAACTATGGAGAACCAATGGCACGGCTTTCGGCACATTTAAGCTGAAGACGGAAGTCCAAACACCACTAATTTCAAGGCCCAACTGGGGCATTCGCGATCTCGTCAATGTGAACAACACGCTCTATTTCGTCTCAAACACCGAGCTTCACAAATCGGACGGAACCGTGGCAGGGACAAACATCGTTCGCCAAATATATGATGATGGTTTCGGCGGTCTGAGTGCTGGCTCAGAGGTCAACCGACTAATTAATGTTAGCGGCATGCTGTACTTTACTGCCAATTCATCGCAAGGTTTCGAACTGTTTAAGTCGGACGGCACCTTCGCCGGAACTGTTATAGTCGCCGACTTGAATGAAGAGACAGGTTCCCATCCCTTTGATCTCACCAATGTCAATGGCCAGCTCTACTTCACAGCCCAAGACGAAGTAGATCGGTGGTTATGGCGAAGCGATGGAACCGAGTCGGGCACGGTCCGACTCAAACGCAATGTCGCAGGCCCTTCCCCAAGCAATTTGGCGAACCTCGGTGGCACGCTGCTCTTTTCTTCACGCGACCCGAATTTCGCCATTGAGCATCTTTGGAAAAGCAATGGCACAGTCGCCGGTACCGTGCCAGTGCGCGAAATTGATTCTGGCGACTTCAATCCGACGGCACTTACCAACGTCAACGGCAAACTATTCTACGCGGCCAACGACGGAGTCTCTGGCAATGAACTTTGGTCGAGCGATGGAAACGTCGCGACTAGAGTCGCTGACATTAGCGGCGGCCCGATCTCATCCAATCCAAACTCGCTGGTGAACGCCAATGGCAGACTGTATTTCACCGCCACCCGCGCATTTACTGGTGCCGAACTTTGGACGAGCGATGGTACTGAGGCAGGTACGGAGCAAGTTGCCGATATTCGCGCCGGTGTATCAAGTTCAGCCCCTGCGGGGTTGGTGAACATTGGTAGCGTCGTTTATTTCACGGCGGACAACGGTATAAATGGCCGTGAACTCTGGCGCGTCAGTGGCCGCACCCCGACACTGGTGAAAGATATTCGCCCTGGCGTAGCCAGTTCTGGCATCACTGGCCTGACGGTCGTGGGCAATACGCTTTTCTTTCAAGCCAACGACGGAACCAATGGTCCTGAATTGTGGAAGAGCGACGGCACTGCGGCAGGTACTGTCATGGTGCGAAATATCCGCTTTGGCAGCGCGGGTTCATCGCCCAATAATCTCGCGGTGGTCGGTGGGTTTGTCTATTTTCAAGCGACCGATGGACTCAATGGACGCGAACTGTGGCGCAGCGATGGAACTCCAGACGGTACCATTATGGTCAAGAACATTAATAGCCTGGCTGGCACCGGTTCGTATCCGACCTTCCTGACCAATGTGAACGGCACTTTGTATTTCCGCGCCAGCGATCACACTACCGGTGTCGAACTATGGAAGAGCAATGGCACATCGGCCGGCACGATACGCGTGCTGGACATTTCTACCGGCCCTACCAGCTCCAGTCCCAGTGGTCTGACCAACGTCAATGGCAAGCTGTACTTTGCAGTCAGTGATGTTTTCGGCGATGTTGAGCTGTGGGCGACAAATGGTTCAGCTCGAAGCACAGTGCGCGTGCGCGACATCAATTCCATAGCCAGTTTCTCCCTGACCAATGTCAACGGGTTGCTCTACTTCTCTGCGAGTGACTCCATCAATGGCCGCGAGCTTTACAAGAGCGACGGTACTTTCCTGGGAACCACGCGGATCTCTAGTTTTGCACCTGGACCAGCAAGTGGCAGTCCCGTTTCGATCACTACCGTGGGAACTCAAGTCTTCTTGAGTGCTGTGGGCGACTTCCAAGGCCGCGAATTGTGGGTACAGAATGTCTTAGAAGCCACCCCAGGTAACGATGTCTTTAACGTAAAAGTCACGGCTTCAGGTGATGCGGCCGTTAGTTATGCACCGCACGTACTGGCGACACCCCATCTACTCGGCATTTTCCCGGCGTCGCAAGAATTGCGTATCGATGGCCTGGGGGGTAGTGATGCACTGAGCATCGAAGCCACGCCGGGCGCGGATCTGTTCGATGTCAGCCTCGCTGGCATCCGCACCAACGGCAGTCTGCTAAAGACAGCCAACATCGAATCGCGAACTCTGGTCGGACTGGCTGGCGATGATACCTACCGCTTCAATGTCGGAACCGAATCTCTTGGAGTTCTGAAACTGGATGAAACAGGCGGAGGCACCGACACGATCGATATGTCGCCAACCAGCACAATCGTCAACCTGAACTTGAATAATTCGCTTCAGCAAAATGTAACGACCAATCTGGCCCTTCAATTTTCGAGTAGTGCTTTTGAGAACGCCATTGGTGGGCAAGGTAACGATGTGCTCGTTGGTAATGCAAAGGCCAATGTACTCCGAGGCCAAGCGGGCAATGATACGCTCGTCGGCGGTTTGGGCGATGACATTTTGATGGGCGAAGCAGGCAACGACACGCTCAACGGTGCCGCTGGCAGTGATTCGTTACAAGGCGGACCCGACGATGATCGCTACCTATTCGATGTAAATCTTAACCCCGAACTCGACCAACTGCTTGAATTGCCAGGCGAAGGCAGCGATACACTCGACTTTGGGTTACACGCAAATCCGATAACCTTGAATCTTGGCCTGACCACTGTGCAAGCGGTACACACTACTCGAACCATCCAATTGAGCGCGATCGATTCGTTTGAGAATGCAATTGGTGGTTCAGCCTCTGACACGTTAACAGGGACCGCGGGCCCTAACTCGCTGACCGGCGGTGGTGGTAGTGACGATCTACGTGGTGGCCCAGGCGATGACACGTACGTATTTGGTAATGCGACGTCCGCCGAAGCCGATCAGATCCTCGAACTAGTCGGAGCAGGACTCGATACGATCAGCTTCGCCTCACTATCGATTCCTGTTACGCTCGACTTGGGAACGACCGCCATTCAAAACGTGCACATTAATCGCACTTTAAAACTCAGCTCGGCGGTTACCTTTGAAAATGCCGTGGGTGGTTTGGACAGTGATGATTTGACTGGAAATGGATTGGCTAATGTACTGGTTGGTAACGGAGGCAGCGATCGACTGACGGGTCTTGGCAGACGCGATTTGCTAATCGGTGGTCTGGGGGCCGATACACTGGACGGTGGCATTGACGAGGATCTGCTT
>JADLDX010000572.1 GCA_020846515.1 Pirellulaceae bacterium | reverse complement strand
CCCTCCCACTGCTACGCAGCGAGAGGGTTAGTTTGCTGCTGCGCAGCAGCAGAACTAACCCTCCCAGCGCAGCGCCCGGGAGGGTCGAAAAAACAGGCGCTACTGCAGCCTGTTTTTTCGGGGAGGGGGCGTGCGCCGCACAGACGAGTTCGCAGCGAAATGCTTCTGGCTTTGATTAGCACGGGAGGCACCCACCCCGACTGAGCTGACGCCAGTCGACCCTCCCGCTGCTACGCAGCAGGTGGGTTAGTTCGGCTTTGCCAGGTCCAATGTCGGTCGCTGGTCATCTGGACATCGTCTGCACTGTAGCCGCGGTCGGTCACCATGGCACGGATCTCATCTAGAGTCAGGGCAGCGTGAAGTGAGTTGCGAAACATGGCTTGCGCATCGGCAGGCTCGTGCCCAGCCACACGTGTTACCAACTCGTCAATCTCGGCTTGAGAATCGGGGCGGTATAGATCTCGCACAAAAATGCGACCATCGGGTCGAATCAACCGAGCGATCTGGGCGATGACCATTTCAGGCTCGGGCACATGATGGATGAGACTGTTCGAAATGATCGTATCGAAACTGGCATCATCAATAGGCAGCGACTTGGCATCGGCCAAATGCAACTGAATGCGGTAGTCCATCGAGTTGACGGAGATGTTATAGCGAGCCACATCCAGCATGCTCAGCGCGCCATCGCTGGCCAGCACGCGGCAGTTGCTAACTCGCTGGCATAACTCGATTGGGATGCGCGCCGTTCCGGTCCCCAGGTCCAAGATGTCATAACCAATTTCACCGCCGGCCAGCAAATCATCGACAAACCGACGGTTGACCTCCGAGTGATCCATTTCGTCATAAACGATAGCCTCCTGCGGATCGTCCATCAGTTCAGGTTCGAGCTGGCGCGAAAGCAAAATAGGGTCCTTCGGAAAACGGCAACAACCAAACTGGTCCAAGAACTTCTAACCGAAGCACAACGAAACTTACAGCAGTTCCGTTAGTACTCTCGCCCCTTCGACACCACTTAAGCGTGCGTCAAGTCCCTGGAATTTGACACTAAAGGCATCGTGTTGGATACCTAACAAGTGCAACATGGTGGCATGCAGATCATGTACGGTGCAAACATTCTCGACTGCTCGATATCCGAGTTCATCGGTCGCGCCGTAAGCTCTGCCACCACCGATGCCGGCACCAGCCATCCACATCGACATGGATTGATTATGGTGATCGCGCCCTACCGAGCCTTTGTTCGATTGGGACATCGGCGTCCTACCGAACTCGCCCGACCATACGATCAGGGTGTCGTCGAGCATGTTGCGTTGCTTGAGATCGGTAATCAGCGCGGCCGACGCTCGATCGACCTCTGCGGCTCGCAGCGGCAACTCTTCGCGCAGCAAGCTGTGATGATCCCAGTCGCGATGATAAAGCTGTATGAACCGCGTGCCACGCTCGGCCAATCTTCTAGCCAACAAACAATTGGAGGCAAACGAACCATCGCCTGGTTGGCAGCCATACATTTCGATCGTCCGCGCGTCTTCGTCGCGTACGTCGACTAACTCCGGCACACTGGCTTGCATCTCAAAGGCCAATTCATACTGGGCAATTCGCGTCGCAATCTCTGGATCATGAACCAAGGCATCGTGTTCGGCATTGAGCGTGTTGATGGCTTGGATATCCAGGCCCTGTTGTTGTCGCGTCACGCCGGCTGGGTTACCTAAATAGAGAACTGGATCACCTTTACCACGTAATTGAACGCCTTGATACTTGCTCGGTAAAAAACCGCTACTCCATTGCCGCGCGGCGATCGGCTGTGGCGATCGGCCCTTGCCAGTCGAAACCATGACCACGAAACCCGGCAGATTCTCAGATTCACTGCCTAGTCCATAGGTCACCCAAGCCCCCATGCTTGGCCGTCCGGCAATTTGTGAACCGGTATTCATAAACATATGAGCCGGATCGTGATTGATGGCTTCCGTCGTCATCGAACGAATCAAACAAATGTCGTCGATCACCGAACCGATATGCGGCAACAGCGTACTGATTTCGATTTGGTTCTTGCCGAATTTGGCAAAGGGAAACTGGGGTCCAAGGCAGACCAGCTTTTGCCCCTGTAACTGAGCCAATTGCTGTCCCTTGGTCAGACTGTCGGGCATGGGTTGCCCATCCAACTCACCGAGCTTGGGTTTGGGATCGTACAGTTCAAATTGCGAAGGCCCGCCAGCCATCGTCAGCCAGATGACGCGCTTCGCTTTTTGCGGCAGTGGCAGATGCTCCAGCACGCCTCGCGTGCGTGCATGAGCCAGTGAGTTAAGCGCACCGCCGTGCAACAGCGAGGCCAAGGCCACCGTGCCGACGCCCTGTGCGGCTCGGCCAAGGAACAATCGCCGAGCCGAACGGAACGCGTCACGTCGTGAACGTGATTGCTGGTCATCACTAGTTGTAAACATCGTATGGGCTCAACTAACTACGAGTCATCTAACTACGCGTACTTGTTTCATGAAGATTCAGCAGCACTCGGGCCACGTGCGTCCAACTGGCCAAATCAACGGCCGACACTTCTTTAGGTAACCCTTGCAGACCAGTTTGCAACAGCTCTTTGGCTGCGGGCGTGTCTTGAGCATAGCGTTGCTGGTGCTCAGTCAACAGCTTGCGCAAGGTTTCAAGTTCCTTAGGCGTTGGCTCACGTTGCAAGGCTTGTTGCCAGGCCCATTGCAATCGCCCGTCGACATCAGCATGGCATTCGGTCAAAATGCGTGCCGCAAAGGCTCGAGCGGCTTCGACGTAGGTAGGATCGTTCAGCAAAACCAATGCTTGTTGTGGTAAGTTCGATCGATTGCGATCGGCCACGCACTCTTCGCGGCTGGGCGCGTCGAAGGCCAACAGGCTCGGATGCAGGAACGAACGTTGCCACCAAATGTATAGTCCGCGGCGATACTGACTTTGACCTTCATCCACGATGTAGTCACGTGTAGGGAAGTTCAAATTTTCCCAATAGCCGGCTGGTTGATACGGCTTGACGCTTGGCCCGCCCAAGGCAGGCACCAATAGTCCAGAGATTTTTAGCGAGTTGTCACGCACCAGTTCCGCATCGATGCGGAAGGCACTTTGACGGGTGAGCTGTCGATTGAGCGGATCAAGACCGTTGAGTTCGGGCGTCGATGTGGACACTTGCCGGTAGGTCGAACTGGTAACTATTGTTCGGACCATATGTTTCATGTCCCAACCACTGTCCATACACTCGCAAGCCAACCAACCCAACAGAGCCGCATGGGAGGGCGGTTCTCCTTGAGCGCCTAAGTCGTCTAAGACTCGGCTGAGCCCGATACCGAAGAATT
>JADLDX010000571.1 GCA_020846515.1 Pirellulaceae bacterium | reverse complement strand
TTGCCCAGCTCAGCCCTCCCGACATGCGGTTGCCTATTCAGTATGCTTTAACCTACCCTGAGCGGCGGGATTGTCCTTGCCCTAAAATGGATTGGACGGTCAACTCAGAGTTATCCTTTCAGCCGGTGGACCTGGATCGCTTTCCGGCGGTCACACTGGGCTGGGAAGTTGCGCAGCGTGGCGGTTCAACCGGAGCGGTAGTCAACGCGGCCAATGAAGCTGCGGTTGCGTTGTTTTTGGAAGAAAAGATACGCTTGGTCGATATTGTTCCGGCTTGTCGCCGCGTTCTTGACCAGCACGATTTTGAACCCAATCCGACCCTGGACCAACTACTACAGTTGGATGCCTGGTCACGACTGGAAACACAGCGGTGGGCGGCATTATGTTAATGGCTTCGTTTTTGACAACTTTATCCAACGACTTTGTTCTTAACGCAACAATATTCAACGCAACAATGCTCTCCATGTTCGACGTTTCGATTTTAAACGTTTCGATTTTGACTAGTTCGATGTTATACAGCGCCATCTCGGCCGGTTCGGGGCTCATGAACTCTGCGATGCAATCTATGGATTCGTGCTTACTCTTTATCAACCTGCTCAACCTTAATCTACTAGGTGAAGTGCCCCTGGTGACCCGTTGGTTAGGGTACATCGCCGTAGGCCTTCAAGTCGCGGCGGGCCTGGGCTTTGTGATTTTTGTGCACGAGCTTGGACACTTCTTGGCCGCAAAGACGTTCGGCGTAAAGTGTGAAAAATTTTACGTCGGCTTTGATGTGCCGATTTCTATTGGCCCCATTCGTCTACCGCGCACGCTCGGACGTTTTCGTTGGGGTGAAACAGAGTACGGCATCGGTATCGTCCCGTTGGGCGGTTATGTCAAAATGCTGGGTCAAGACGATGACCCGCGCAATGCCGAAGCGGAAGCCGAACGCGCGCGTCAAGGCGGCGGTCCAGACGCGCAGCTGGATCCACGCAGCTATCAAGCCAAACCGGTTTGGCAACGCATGATCATCATCTCGGCCGGCGTGGTCATGAATGTGATTTTCGCCGTGTTCTTGGCCGCAGCGGCCTTCTTGTACGGTGTGCCGTATTCGCCGACTACAATCGGTGGTTTGCCCCTGGGCGCGCCAGCCTGGCAAGCCGGCTTGAAGCCGGGTGATCACGTGCTGCAGATGGCGAAGATGAAGCAGGATGATCCTTACCTCCGCTTTGAAGACATGGGTGGCAAGACCGTCATCCACGGGCTGCGCAATGGCAACGCTTCCATACCGTTTACGGTCGATCGCGATGGCAATCGGCTGACAGTCAACGTGACACCTGCCTCCAACTTGCATCCAGATGGATACTTTTTGGCCGGCATCAACTCGGCGACGGTAGCCACGTTAAGCGCTCCGCCGTCGAAGTACTCCTATTTGGCGTCGCAGAAGATTGATCTGCGTGCAGGCGATCAGGTGATTGCTGCCGACGGCCAACCCTTGCCGGTTGATCCGGATTCGGGCCAGATCCTGGGAGTCTCGCTGACCGACAAGTTGCACGCCAAGTGGAATCAACCGATCGAGTTGACGATCTTGCGAAAAATGGACAGCCAAGCGGCAGACGCCACCCCCGGGGCTAAGCCGGCGCCGGCCGAGTCCGCCACGGCCGCAAACGCAGATTCAGAGGAATTGAAGATCAGCCTGCCGCCTGTGCCGGTCAAGACCTTAGGCATTGGTTTTGCCATGGGGCCTATCACGGCCGTTCGCAAAGATTCGGTCGCCGAGGTAGCGGGAATTAAAGTTGGTGACATTCTAGAAAAGGTCGCCGGCCAACCGGTGACCGACGCGATGCATTTGCCAATGCAGGTGGCCGAAAAAATTGGGTCACCGATCGAATTTGTCGTCAGACGTCCCGCGGACAAAGCCGCCAAAGAATCAACTGATCAAACTTTGACCTTCACGATGGAAGCTCCAACTCCGGTTGCCTTTGGTAGTATCGGACGCGTGTCGGCTCAATTCGGTTTGGAAAACTATGGCATCGCTTATTCGGTGCTGCCTAAGGTCAGCTCCATCGACCCATTGTCCAGCAAGGCCAGTTCGAGTGTTCAGGTCGGTGATGAACTGACGCAAATCAAAATCGAAGTCACAGAGGACGAAATCAAGGAATATGCCAAGGATGATGTGATCATCAGTCCCAAACCTTTGGAACTTTCGTCGCTCAACACAGTGGCCTACTGGATGAACGAACTGCAATTCCTACCGATAGATTTGAAGATTCGTTGTTTCCTCAAACGCGACAATCAAGTTCGCGAAGTTGTCTTGCCCATTCAGTACGCCAAGGACTGGTATTGGCATCAACGCGGCTTGCCGATGACGGCTCTGGAAAAGATTCAAAAAACGGAGAATGTGGCGCAGTCGCTCACTTGGGGTGTGACGGAAACCGGCCGACGACTGGGAGATGTGTTTGAGTTCTTGACGATCTTGGTAACCGGTCGCGCCAGTCCACGCAACTTGGCTGGTCCGTTTGGCATTGCTCAAGTGGCCTCGCAAGAAGCCTCAGATTCGCCATCGCGTCTGTTACTGTTTCTGACCTTGCTGAGCGCGAACCTGGCCATCCTTAATTTCCTACCGATTCCGGCCTTGGATGGCGGCCATCTCGTGTTTTTGATTGCCGAAGCCATACGTGGCAAGCCGCTCAATGAAGCGCTGCAGGTAAAACTGACGATGGTCGGTGTGATGTGCCTGCTGGGCTTGATGGCCTTTGCAATTTTAAACGACATCCTGCGAGTGATTCGATAATTGAATCAGCCCATGACCGGTATAGAAGTACGTGACCTGTGCGTTCGATTTGATCAGCATGCACCCGTGCTTGAGCACTGCTCACTAACGGTCAAGCCCGGTGAAATCATCGCACTGTTGGGAGGTTCGGGATCAGGCAAGAGCACGTTGTTGCGGGCGATTGCCAAGTTACAACCGGTAACCAGTGGCGAAGTGGCGTTTACGGGTGATTCGCCAAAGCGTCGCGCTGGCGATTTAGCGTACGTGTTTCAAGACGCCACGTTGCTACCCTGGCGCACGGCGCAGCAAAATGTGCAATTGCCCTTGGAGCTGGCGGGGCGAAACAACCATGACAGCACGCGCTCTGTTTTGAAGGCCCGCGTGTGTGAGGCGCTGGCGTCGGTCGGACTGCCTGAGAGCAGTTGGGGTAAGTATCCACGGCAGTTATCCGGCGGTATGCGCATGCGCGTGTCGTTGGCCCGGGCCATTGTCACCGATCCAGCCATCTTACTGCTGGACGAGCCCTTTGCCGCGCTGGACGAAATCTTACGCAATCGCATGAATGAATTGTTGCTTGAGATCTGGCTGCGCAAGCAACGTACCATTCTGTTTGTAACGCATAACATAGCGGAAGCTGTTAACCTAAGCGGGCGATTAGCCATCTTGGGCGGCGGCCGCATCTCGCGCTGGATCGAAAATCCACTGCCCATTCCTCGCACCAATGAGGTGCGCAGTTCGCCTGAGTTTGCGCGCATGTACGCTGATGTGTCCCGAGCGCTGAACGAAACCATGGTCGTACCGGTGTGAAGCACAGGTCACGCCGGGGTGTGCGATTTACAACTTACAATCTGCAATTGCGGATGCTGGTTTCCAAGATAGCCGAGGCCCCTAAGGCTTCCAGTCGTTCCATGGCGTTAATGACATCTTTGCTGCGGACCATGACGCGGACCGCACACCAAGTGGAGTCTTCGAGCTGTGAAACTGTGGGAGATTTGAAGCCTGGGGTCACGGCCTCGGCTTCGGCCAGCCGCTCTTTGGGGACATTGTATTCCAGTAAAGAATACTCGCGCGCGATCACAACACCTTCCAGGCGTCGGACCACGCGATCGCAGGTAGCACCATGCTTGGTGCGTGGGTTTTGTATAAGGACCGTTTCGTAACTGCCAATATCGGTCAGGATACGCAACTGATTGGCTGCCAGGGTCGAACCGGTTTCTACCAAGTCGACGATGGCATCGGCCACGCCCAAGCCGATCATGATTTCAACGGAACCCGAAAGATTGACCAAGTGCACCTGTGCATTGTGCTGGGCCAAGAATCGCTCTGTGACGCGCGGGAAGCTGGTGGCAATGCGGACGCCATTGAGCTGCGAGCATTCTTTGATGGGAGAATTCTCTGGCACGCACAGACTCAGTCGACATCGACCGACTCCGAGCGGCATGCGCACGGTGACGTCAGCCTGACTTTCGCTGACCAAATCGCTGCCTGTTAGGCCCAAGTCGATCGCACCCTCGGCGCATAGGACTGGAATGTCATCGTTGCGCAGAAAAATAATGTCGATGGGCAGGCCACTGACGCGAGCGAATAATGTGCGTTCTTGCCGCCGGAAGTTGATGCCGGCTTCATGCAAAAGTTCGCCGGCCAGTTCGCTCAAGCGGCCTTTGCTGGGCACGCCAATGCGGAGATTTTCATTCATGTTGATTCTTTTCTGCGACGTTTCTCTTCCAGGCCCGATGTACCCTCGCGTCGCGCCAGTTCGCTGCGCAGTTCATCAACGCTGACTCCGAAGCTGCCCAGCAGTACCCAAAGATGGTACAGGACATCACCAGCTTCGTAGATCATATGTTGCCGCGCGGCGAGCGCCTCGGTTGACGTAGAGGATCCGGTTTGCATGGCGCTGGCCAGTGTACCGGCAGCCTCGACGACCTCGGCTGCCTCTTCAGTGACTTTTGCCCCCATGGCTGGCACGCCACCGCTTATGAGCTTGGTGGTGTAAGAGCCGGCTGGTAAAGTCTTTGCGCGAAGATGAACCTGGTTCATCAACCGGTCAAATACATCGCTCGCTGAGCTGCCCACAGGCTCGCCAGAAGGTTCATTCGTAAGGTCGTTGTCAGACATGGGACAAGGGGAGGAAGAAGTTTCGAAGTCAAAAATACGAGCCTGGTCTTCGAAGCCCCGGTGGCCGATCGAAGACACTCAACCTCAACACGATAACCCAAGCCCCGACAAATCGACAGTCCTGATTGACGACGCGTCCAAACAATGGTGGGCCTGCCATCTTGACGTTTTGGCTCCGCGAACATCGAATGCAAGTATATGTTCCATCAAAGACAGTAGCGTTAGCACCAAGCTTTAGCACCGCGTTCAATGCACGAGCCCACTACTCACGTGACCGAACACGCGTCTGACGATGTGTGGATTCGCCCCCCTTTAGAGGCCTTTTATCTGACTGGCCCTACGGCCAGCGGCAAGACGCGCGTGGCGTTGGAAGTAGCCGAGAGTCTTGGGGCGGAGATTGTATCGCTGGATTCGATGGCCATCTACCGAGGTATGGACATTGGCACAGCCAAACCGACGGCGGCCGATCGTCAGCGAATACCCCATCATCTCTTAGATATTGTCCAGCCCAATGAGAGTTTCAGCCTGTCCGCTTACGTCCAAGCGGCTCATCAGGTGACTGCTGAGATTCGACAGCGCGGTAACCAAGTATTATTCGTGGGCGGGACACCGTTATATTTGAAGGCGCTAATACGTGGCTTGTTCATGGGGCCGCCGGCCAACCCAGAGTTTCGCGCTGCTGTGGAAGCCGACGTGGCACAGTTCGGTCAAGAGTCTCTGCGTCAACGTTTGATGCAAGTCGATCCGTTGCTGGCGCACAAGCTCCACTTGCACGATGAACGTCGCATGGTTCGAGCTCTTGAGGTGGCGATGGCTACGGGGCGACCGCTCAGCCATTGGCAGACACAATTTGATTCGCCTTCCATCAACCCACACATACGCGCTGCGGTTATTGGCCTGGATCGGGCGTGGTTGCATGAGCGAATCAACGCCCGAGTAGATCGCATGTTGGACTTGGGATTGGAAACCGAAGTGCGCGGACTGGTCACCCAGTATGGTATGTTATTAGGCACAGCTGCCCAGGCCGTCGGATACAAGGAGATGCAAGAATATATTCAAGGCTTGGCTAGTTATGAGCAAACCGAACAAGCTATCAAGGCCCATACTCGACAGTTTGCTCGCCGCCAGGAGATTTGGTTTCGAGGCTTATCGGAACTCAGGCGATTTGAATTGACGCCCGATACCCAAACCAGCGACATGGCTGTTGAGCTGGTCAAGTTTTTTTCTCAGTGATCGAGAAGATGTCATCCGCGCTCCCTGACACAGAAATAAGTGGAGACAGTCCCCAGCCAGGAAATCAATGTGACTTTACTCGCTGCCGTAATTTGGTTGAGCCTGCTGTTGATGGCAGCGATTATCTATATGCTCAGTCAAATACGTGGTTCGCCTTATTCGATGTGGGAAAATGTGCTCTACACGCCGACCTACTTGTGCGGTCGATTGCTATGGCGTGTGCATTTTACAAACCCACCCCCAGAAGCCATGCAGGGCGGTGGTGTTTTAGTCGCCAATCATCGCAGTAGTGTCGATCCATTCTTTGTGCAGCTTTCCGCCGGGCGACGTGTCCATTGGATGGTGGCGAGAGAATATTGCGAGAACGGAGTCCTTGGCCCGCTACTGCGTGCGCTACAGGTCATACCGACTAATCGCAGCGGTATGGATACGGGGGCTACGAAACAAGCCATTCGATTGGCGCGCGAAGGCCGCCTGGTGGGCATGTTTCCTGAAGGCCGCTTGAATCACACGCGGGGGCCATTGGTCTCGATTCGCCCCGGGGCTGCTCTGGTGGCAGTGCGTGCAGGGGTACCGCTGATTCCACTGTACATATTGGGCAGCCCCTATCGCCGTGAAGTTTGGAGCCCGCTGTTTATGCCGGCGCGAGTACGCATAACCTTCGGCCAGCCGATTGACCCTCGCGGCTCGCTAGAACACAATGCTGTCGACGTGACGCAGGTTGAAGAAAATCCCGAACCATCTCCCGATGCGCAAACCCGTACCGATTTGGCCGAAGCCGAACGAATGATGTTGGAGTGGGGTAAGCAAATCGTATGTTTAGCCGGGCGTCCAGAGTGGCCCGTCGAAATTGCTGGTCGCAGCCGTTTGACAACTAGAAAGAGTTCGCAATGAGTGAGAAGAACGCACTGTTGAATTTAAGCCAGAGTTTGTTAGATAGCATTGTTGAGGGTAACTGGCAGGCCTATGCAGAACTGTGCGATGAATCGCTCACATGCTTCGAACCGGAAGCCAGAGGGCATGTCGTCGAAGGCTTGGCCTTTCACCAGTTCTACTTTCCCGATTCGCCAACGAAGAAAAAAGTGAATACCACCATGGCTTCGCCGCATGTGCGGTTAATGGGGGACGTGGCCATCGTTTGTTACACCCGGCTCACCCAACTATTTGATGCCTCTGGGGCCGCCGTTACGCGAGCCATCGAAGAGACGCGTGTGTGGCAAAAAAAAGATGGTCAATGGAAGCACGTTCACTTTCATCGCTCTGTGCCCACCTGATATAGGGGGCTTGGGTCCAGCTCAGCATCACATCTCTTTTCAGCGCCCCTGCTCCGCTTGTGTTCCTCGCGGTTTAAGGGGGCATTAGCCTCCATTGGTATGCCCATTTTGGCTAGTTGCTTCGCACATTTGGGTGGATTGAACTTGAATTCATCTCCAAACGTAAAAGCAGCAGTTGAATGAGTCGCGGACGACAACTCTTTAGCTGGCAAGTACTTGTGGCAGAATGCAGCCCGGGCTAGCTGGATGCGTTTTGCTCGGTATAGCGCGAGCAATCTAGCAAAATGCTGCTTGCTTTGGCATACTGGTATAAGTCTCCGCCAATGGATACGGCGTAAGGATAGCCTATTCCCAATTCGCCCGAATGGTTGTGGGCTGATACCCGTACGGTGTGGTGTTAGAAATTCGTTCGGAGTTCGGCAAGGAGCAATAACTTCGAGGCGAACTGAGATTTGAGACTCTGAGGGACTACCCCTTAACCCGCGAGTCCTAGCTAGTTTGGGAGCTTGATGTTGATCACGTCTGCCGACCTAAAGTCACAATCCAAAAACGACTTGGCGCAAACGGCCAAACGGCTGGGCGTTGCAGCTTGGAATACGCTTACCAAGGATCAACTTGTGGCTGCCATTGTGAAACACAAGAAAACTGCGGCCAAATCGGCTACGAAGCAGACTTCTGCGCCTGCCAAGAAAACGGATCGTCCGAAGACGGGCGATACAAAATCGGGCAACAAGTCCGGCGCGAAAACAAACTCTAAGAAACAGGCACCCGTTTCAAGAATGGCGAGCAAACCTGTTTTCAAAACCGCAGCCGGCAAATCGGCCAATAAAACCCCAGCAGCCAGCAAACCTGCCAACAAATCAACTACTAAGCAACCGGTCAAATCTGGCAAGGTTCTGTCGGCCAAGGGCTCAGCAGCTTCGGCCGAAAAAGTGAGTGGGAAATCGACCGCTACGACCAATGGCAAAGGTGTACACGCGGGCAAAGCCAACGGTAGTGAGAGCAAATCGAAACCAGCGTTGATGGGCAAAGTCGAATCGACGAAGGCCAAAGCCAACGGTCCTGTTTCCGATAAGGGTAGCCTCAAGGGCGCCCCAGTTGTTAAAGAAAAAGATGTGGCTGCAAAAGAGGTTGCATCGAAGATTGCTGCGACCAAAAAGCCAGCGGCACCCAAAAAGCCAGCTAAACCCACCACACCGCCCACCAATCCGGCAGTTCTCCAGCGCATTCGCGAACTACAGGTGCAGCGCGAATCCACCAAGGATTTGGCCCGCGAGTTTGAAGAAGTCGTACGCGTTGAGCCGCCCAAGCCGGAACCGGTCGACGAACCGCAGCAAAAAGATCGCATTGTGCTGGTTGTCCGCGACGCGTTTTGGTTGCAAGTCACCTGGGACATTACTCGTCGCGCAGTCGAGCGCGCTCGAGCCGCCATGGCTGAGCATTGGCACCACGCGCAGCCAATTCTGCGATTGCTCCGTTTGGATGATAGCGGAACCACGAGTGCTGCTGAGACAATCGAACGCGATATCGTCATCCACGGCGGTGTCCGAAATTGGTATCTCGATCTGAACGGGACGCCTGGCCGCTTCCGTGTCATGATTGGTTATCTTTCGGGCACCCGCTTTCATATGCTAGCCAAGAGCAATATCGTTCGGACACCTACGCCAGGCACCGATGCGACCGAAGATCACTGGAGCGACATTGCTCGCGATGCAGAGCGAATTTTTGCGCTCAGCGGCGGATATGACAGTGAGCAAGAAACGACTGAGCTGCAGGAAGTTTTCGAAGACCGCTTGAAGCGTTCGATGGGTGGCCCGCAGTTGGCTCAATATGGTTCGGGAGCCGAGACAGCGTTTCGAGGTCGCGGTGGATTTCACTTTGATATGGAGGTCGAGCTGTATGTTTACGGATCGACCGTACCCGATGGCTTTGTCACGCTCAACAACGAGCCTGTCAAGCTGAGAAGCGATGGCACATTCTCGCTGCGATTGCCTTTTCCTGATCGTCGACAAGTGCTGCCGGCGGTGGCCTGCTCGCGCGATGGGGTTCAGCAGCGCACCGTGGTGGTCGCCGTTGAACGCAATACGAAGGTCATGGAACCTTTCTCCAAGGAACAAGACGATCCAGGTTAATCGGTCATGAATTCTGATTACCCGTCTTACCCGTCAAATAAAGTCGCTGCAATGGATGACGCGATTGCGCCAGAGAGGTCGCTGGTACAGTTGTTGACGCAATGGTTGTCGCACTGCCCAGGGGCAGTGGTTGCCTTTTCCGGTGGGGTCGACAGTGCGGTCGTAGCCCAAGTGGCCCATGACGTCTTGGGTGATCGCGCTTTGGCTGTTACTGCCGACAGTGCCAGTTTGGCTCGTGCGGAGTTAGCGGATGCGTGCCAGTTAGCCAAACGCATAGGGATTGCTCATCACCTGGTGCATACTGAAGAGGTAGCCGATCCAGCCTACCAGGCTAACGATTCGCAACGCTGCTTTCATTGCAAGACTCACCTCTTCGTAACGCTCAAGCAAATGCCCCAAGTTCAGCAACAGGGGTGGTGGATTCTCACGGGCACGAACCTGGATGACCTGGGCGACTGGCGACCTGGTCTTCGAGCAGCGGCTGATCATGCTGTGCGCAGTCCGCTGGCTGAACTTAGCATCGATAAAACAGGCGTGCGGCAACTGGCGCACCTTTGGAACTTGCCGGTGGCTGAGAAACCGGCCAATCCATGTCTCGCATCGCGATTGGCCTATGGGGTTTCGGTGACACCCCAGCGGCTAGCCATGGTAGAAGGGGCTGAGGCGGAACTGCGCAGTCTGGGGCTAGTGAAGTTTCGCGTACGTTTGCATGCGGACAATTTGGCACGCATTGAAGTACCCTTGGACGAGCTAGCCCGTCTGATACAACCGGAGGTGCGTTCTGCACTGATTCGTCGCTTGGCCGAACTGGGCTTTCGCTATGTGACGCTGGATCTGGAAGGGTTTACCAGTGGCAGTCTCAACAAACTCATCATGCCGATACAAAAGTAAGTCTGTTATTTTGCCATAAACGGAAAATTGGTGGGAACTTTCGGGGGGGCTTCTTCTCTAAGAAAGTATCTTGTCGGAAAGTGCCGCCGGCCGGGCCTCTCAGCGGTGAGAGAGATTCGTGGCACGAAGGAGTTAGTTGGAATGCCCACGGCGTTTCCGTCCGTCAGCCCTGGTACCCAAACTTTATCTCTCATCGCTTCAGCAGCATGCGATTCGCAACTGAACGGTGATCAGGAGGAGCCATGTAGTCAGGCATCTATAGTGCCTGAATTAACATCGGCATCGCAGCCGCCCAAGTTGTCGCAGACTACCGCGCCACGCACTTCTGAACCAACAGCTCAGCACACCCACGATGGATCCGTTCATCAACCATCCGGACGCGGTTCAGCGCGCCGCAGTGTTACTCCGCGACGTTATCATCGCATTGCCGAAGTGCGTGCTCAACAAGCCCTCTCTCTGCGCACCATTTCGAGGCGTACGGGTTTAGAGGTGAAAGAGTTGCGCAGGCAAGAAGATGCCACAACGGATCTATCCCTTAGTGAATTAATGTTGTGGCAAAAGGCTCTGGAAGTACCTTTGGTCGATCTTTTAGAAGATGAGAGTGACGTTCTGTCGCGTCCGGTCAAAGAGCGCGCCCAAATGGTGCGCATCATGAAGACGGTTGTGTCGTTAGGGGAAGCCAGCCAAGGCAATTTGCGCTTGACCAGGCTGAGCGCCATGCTGCGAGAGCAGATGCTGCAGTTGATGCCAGAACTAGCCGAAATTGGTGGCTGGCCGCAGTGCGGATCCCGTCGTGGCGCGGACGTCATGGGGCGCATCTTCTATGAACCCATTATGGTCGAGTTTGACGGTGATTAAGAATCACAGCGTGCGCTGCGACATTCAATCGTGAGCACGCAACGCTTAATGCACTGCATCTAAGTTTTTCCTTGGAAGCTTTGCGCCGCGAGAGTCCCCCCGGATTCGCCTCGCTGTGAAGCATGTTTGCTCGTGAAACCCGGCATTTGTAGCGGTTGGGCGCAAGCCCTCCGGTTCCTATAACTACCGGGATGTACCGGACGGCTTGCGCCGTTCCGCTTCTAAAATGCTTCACAGCGTTACCGGGTTCGCCTCGCGGCTTAGGTATATGGCATATGGTAAGTGTGGTCACGTAGGATTACGGCGTTTCAATCCGCATGTTTTCGCGTTGCTGAAGTATATATGTTGGTTCTCGAACGCCCTCCCAGTGGATAACGACTCCAAAGGGCGATTCGTCTACGACCACAACGGGTTCCCAGCCCCTGGCGGTGTGACAAATAATTATGCCTTCCAGTTTGGTGGTCGGCCCCACCGGTATTCCAGGGCCATCTATTGGCGTTGTATGACGCATGCTCGGTGAAAGTTTACCGGGCGTGGGCTCCAGCAGCACTTGCTCGCGGTCCAGCCACGCGACTGTACCGTCAGCCAAAAACTCAACCAGAAACTGGTCATCGCGACTCTGACACAGATGCGCATCTTCGTAGCGCATCAACTTTGGGAAACGTCGTGCGAAGATGCGCAGCGGTCGCCACAGCGCCGAAACTTCTGCCACTCGAATTTCGATGGCCATGAGCGCCGCAAAGTCCCGCAGGCGCAGATGTTCCATCTTCAATGGGGCGAGTCGTTGCTGCAGAGCCGAGAGTAACTGCTGTTGGTCGGTTTGTACGCTCTTCAGTTGCGTGTCGTATTGTTGCTTCAGTTGCATCACGGCCTGGCGAAGCTCGGCTGGCAATTGAGGGTCGTCCTGGCACAGCATGAGACCGCGCAGGTCTTGGCCATAGGGAGCGCTAAACAATTCAAGGAGTTTGGCAGCGCGAGCACGCGCTGGTGGCGACACTTGGGTATCGGTTGTCGTTTGATTTGCCATTTGCGTGACAGTTTGGATCAGTGGTTGCAAGGATTGATAGGCCACGGCTAAGGCATGGCGTTTTTCCGTTTCAAAACGGACGATTTCTTGTTCAGCGGCTTTGGGCACGGGCAAGTGTGCACCGAGCGGTCGATGTTTCAGCAACCAACTGGGTTGTTCTTCTGCCAGCGCGAAGTAGTTCTCAAGGCGTGCAAGCTTTTCATCCAGCGTCAACGTGACCCAGTCTTTCTGCAATCGATCGCCCAAGTACACCTGGTACTCTAATTTCGCTTGGCGATAGTGGGGCAATTGGTCTGCCAATCGCTCGACAATGCGATCAAGGTGCCGCTGAGCGCGCGGGGACAGTCGCGAGCGATTTTGGATGGACTGCGAAAGGCCAGTACTGAAATCGGTGGCTGTTTGCAAACTGTTCACTATGTCTCGGGCCGCCTTCAAGCTGGCGGCAGTCTCTTCGCCGGTCTGCAATCGCTCAGCCGCTTTTGACTCGACCAATTCAGAGAACTCACTGGCTGCTTGTCGCAACTGTTCGCGTTGTGTCCTACGTATTTTCGAGATATGGCTATAGAACAACGCTTCCGCTTGCACGGGGGCCAACGACTGATAGCGGTTCGGTTCCAACTGCGGACTGGTTGGTTCGTCGGCTGGCAGATGAGCCCATATCAGGTGAAGCGTCGCGAGGCAAACCAAGCATGATCGCAGTGGCATAGAGGCACGAGATAAAAAAGAGTTAAGTGGCCATCGGCAAAGTACCATTGTACGTCAAAAGCCTTGGGGGAATTGCATGCAAATTGAAACGGTAACGGGAGTGTCTTGTTTCGGTTTACAGCCCCGCTTGCGCGGCGGTCACATGCTTGTTGAGGGCAAGCTGGGGGCACACAGTGATCTTGACGAGCGAATTGTACGGCATTAGGATAATTCGAAGTTCGAACTATTCGAAGCTGAATATCGCGGAACTTTATCGCTCTACCCATGCCTATCGTGAGCTAATGCTTGTGCGACCATCTGCCGAGTTAAACCGACGAGCCGCCGAGATGGGTGAGATCGTCCGTGAAATTGTGACACGCTTCGAATCGGCTAACGCGGCTGCTGCCAGCGGTCCCCATACCGACTTGACCTTGCAAGAGACTCGGGTCGTAGAACTACTGGGAGAGTCGGGCGGTCAAATGATGCGGGCGGTGGCTGAATACCTGGGCCTGGCGGTTAACTCGGTCACCAGCATTGCAGATAACCTCGAACGCAAAGGTTTGCTGCGACGCGTGCGGAGTCATGCCGATCGCCGCGTGGTGCAGGTCGAGTTGACCGATGCTGGTCACAAAGCCAGTCGTTCAGTCATGAATGTCAAAGCCCAATTTCATCGAGAGTTGCTGGCGGCTTTAACGGTGGAGGAACAAGCCATCTTGTTGGTGTTGCTTCGCAAAGTCGGTGGCCTCCCTAGCAAACCTGCACAACCTGCTTCTACGCAGTCGGCTTCTACGCAGTCGGCCGACGGTCCTGATTCTGGCACCGCGCGATCTGGCACCGCGCGATCTGCCAACCAGTCCGCGCAGGCTGCGGCGCGCGAAAGTCCAGAACTGAAACTAGGGGCCGACGACTCTAGTGGAAAACGAACCGATCGCGCTCACGGCAAGCCGCGTCGTCGCAAAACTAAATGACCTCTGCCATCGTCAGCCAAATTAGTCGAGTATCTTAAATGCCCTTAGAGTTAGAGTCGCCCGGCCCCAGACCATCGCGTTCTGACCAACCTGTCGGCCAACCAGTCGACCAACCAGTCGACCAACCAGTGATGCAGTCAGCAACTCAGTCAGCGCCCAAGTTACCGCCGCGCACGTATGCGCTGCGAAGTCTCTTTTGGCTCATGCAAATCGTAGCGTCGCTGGCGGCCGGTTATTGGTGGGCCAGCAGTCATGGTAGCTCCGCGCATCGCCTCGAGTTAACCGTTCCGCCTATCGCTGCTGCGACCGATGCGGTACCTGTGACGATCGACCGAGTGACTCAGCGCGGCATAGAGCGGGGGATCGATGCAGTCGGCACACTGCATGGTTATGACGAACTGACGCTGAAGACCAAGATCAGCGGTCGGGTTGCGAAAGTGCATCATGATTTTGCCGATCGAGTAACGCCGGGTGAGCTGCTGCTGGAAATCGATCCCACTGATGCTGCGTTGGCAGTCGAACAATCCCAACGCAGTCTAAATTCTGAATTAGCCAAGTGGGGTTTCCCCGATGTGCCCGAGCCTAACGCTGATCTGAAGCAGTTGCCGACCGTTGTATCAGCACGTTTGAGATCCGAGTTGACCAAGTCCCAGCTTGCGCGTCTAACGACGCTGCAAGCTCGCGGCTCCGTGGTGGCAGAAGAAATTGAACAGGCCAGGACCAACGCTTTGGTGGCTGAATCCGACTACGCCAATCAGTTATTGTTGGCCCGCGCTGGGGCTGCCAATGCACAACTGAAAAAAGCGGAGCTGGATATTGCCCAGCAACATTTGGCAGAAACCAAAATCGTAGTGCCGATCAGTTCCAGCGGCCAAGCTGCCCTGCATTATACGATCACCGATCGTCTGGTGACGCAAGGAGCTTTCTTGGCGGCCGGGTCAGACCTGTTTCGGTTGGTTGTCGATGAAACGCTCAAACTGCGTCTGACGATCCCTGAGAAACACGCCCGCAGCGTCCGTGTGGGACAACTTGTAGAAGTCACCACGCTCGCCCAGGCGACGCCGGTGATGGGAGTCGTGACGCGCATTGGACCTGCCATCGATCCGGCGACACGTACCTTCCAGTTGGAGGCTGAAGTGCCCAACCAGGACGGCGCGCTCAAAACGGGTGGCTTTGCCAAAGCACGCGTCATTATCGCGTCGGCCTCCAGCCCCGCTCAATCGGCGACCTCGACGGAGTCAGGTGCGACCACTGCCAACAATCCTCAGCTAGCGCAGACCGTGCCCGTAGCGGCCCTGGTGACCTTTGCCGGCGTGCAGAAAATTTTTCTGGTGGACGAAGCGGCAGGAGTTCCAGCGCGAGTGAAAGAAGTTCAAGTCACCATCGGTCAGCAAAGTTCTCAGTGGATTGAGATTGTCGAGCCCACGCTACCGGCAGATGCGCGCGTGGTGACATCGGGCCAGTCCAAGTTGGCCGACGGCTCGAGCGTGCGTGTCCGTAGCCCAGAACAAGATGGACCGGCCGCCACACAACCTAAGGACACACAACCTGAGGACACACAACCTGAGGGCACAAAGCTTGAGGGCACAAAGCCTGAGGCCAGTCAGCCAGCCGTCACCGCTTCGAGCGATAACCTAGGAGTGGCTCAGTGAGCATATCGGACATTTGTATTCGTCGCCCGGTGTTTACGTGGGTGCTGATGGCGATTCCTGTGGTACTGGGAATCGTGGCCTACTTCGAACTGGGCGTGGACTTGTTTCCCAAAGTGGACTTCCCGGTTGTTTCGATCACAGCGGCGTTGCCCGGTGCCAGTGCCGAAGAGATGGAATCGTCCGTGACCAAAACACTGGAGGAGGTTATCAACTCCATCTCCGGTATTGATGAACTGCGCTCGATCACGCGCGAAGGACAGTCCACCCTGATCGTGCGATTCGTACTCGAAAAAGATGGCGACGTGGCCGCGCAGGAAGTTCGCGACAAGATTGCATCGATTCTCAATGCCCTACCTGAAGGCGTCGATACGCCACTGGTCAATAAATTCGACTTGGATGCCAATCCGATCATCACTATTGGTATCTCTGGTCGCCGGGACATGCGCGAGATTACCGAGATTGCCAAGCGGCAAATTCAAGAACCTCTTCAAACCATTTCCGGTGTTGGCAATGTATTCATGTCGGGTGGTCGCTCGCGAGCGATAAACATTCGGGTCGATATGGATCGACTGGCGGCTTACGGTTTATCGATCGACGATGTGCGTCGGGCGCTACAGACGCAGAATCTGGAAATTCCCGGCGGCATTGTGGATCAAGGCCAACGAGAATTGGTTCTACGTACGCTGGGACGCGTCGCCACATCAGATAAGTTCAATGACCTGGTCATCGCCAATCGTAGCGACTACTCAATTCGTATACGCGATGTTGGAGTAGCCATCGATTCTGTGGAGGAACCGCGCGGTTTGAGTCGTTTGGATGGACGCAGTGCTGTCTCGCTGTTCGTACAAAAGCAGTCGGGCACCAATACGATCAATATCTCAGATGCTGTGCAAGAGCGACTAAAAACGATTAGCGCCGCGCTGCCGCCAGATATCACAGTCGAACTGACTCAGGATCAATCGCGTTTCATTCGCAAGTCCATGGATGAGGTCAAGTTTCACTTACTGCTGGCCGCTGCTCTGGTTTCGGTAACTATTCTGCTGTTCATACGCGACTGGCGCACGACGGTCATTGCGACGTTGGCCATCCCCACTTCGATCGTGCCCACGTTTTTGTTCATGCAGTATATGGACTTTACACTCAATAACATCACCATGCTGGGCTTGATCCTGGCCATCGGTATCGTCATCGACGATGCGGTCGTGGTGCATGAGAACATCTTTCGCCATATGGAAGAGAATGGTCTGTCAGCTATGGCGGCTGCTGCCAAGGGCACGAAAGAGATTGCCATGGCAGTGTTGGCGACCAGTTTATCGTTGATGGTGATCTTCGTTCCCGTAGCCTTTATGGGCGGCATGGTCGGTCGATTCTTCAGCAGCTTTGGTCTGACCGTGGCCTTTGCGATTGCTATGAGTTTGTTTGTGTCCTTTACCTTGACCCCCATGCTGTGCTCGCGGTTTCTTAAACTGGAACCCACTGGTTCAGGCCACTCCAGTTCCAAGTCAGGTTGGCTCTATCAACTGGTAGATTATGGTTATGGCTGGTGCTTGCGTTGGTCGCTGCGCCATCGATGGTTGGCGCTCGGGGCGTGTCTGTTGGTTGTCGCCTCCACCGCACCGATCGCGATGAGCTTAGGTGTTAATCTTGTGCCGCGCGATGATCAGAGCGAGTTTCAGGTCAGTTTTATTACTCCCGAAGGTTACACGCTGGAGCGTACCGACGAAGTCATCTCGGAGATCGAACATCGTTTGGTCCAGCTGCCCGGGATCGTGCACAACTACACTTCGATTGGCCAAAGTGGCACGGCCAAGGGCCAGGGTGATGTCACGCGTGGTTCGATCTATCTGCGATTGTTGGAACTCGAAGAACGGAATTTCACCCAGTTCGATATCATGCGCCATGTGCGCGATATCTTGCGCGATTACCCAGATCTGCGCACAGCGGTCTCAGATGTGTCAGCGATCGGCGGCGGCGCGGGAGGAGACAGCCGTGTGTTTCAGATCAGCTTGCAAGGTCCGGAGATTACCAAGCTGAGCGACTATGCAGACCAATTAAAAAGTCGGTTGCGCGAATTACCTGGCCTGGTCGATATCGATTCCACTTTGTCCGTTCGTAAACCGGAATTGCAGGTGCGCATCGATCGCGATCGCGCTAGTGATTTGGACATTCAAGCCAATACGATTGCCAATACGCTGAGCGTATTGGTCGGTGGTCAAATCGTATCCAGTTACAAAGAGGGCATGGAGCAGTACGATGTTTGGCTGCGCGCGGAGAAGCCCGATCGCTCAAGCGCCAATGTCCTGGAACGCATTACCCTGCCCTCCCCGACAGCTGGACAAGTGGAACTGGGGAACCTGGCGACACTCGAAGAACAGCAAGGCCCCAGCCAGATCGATCGGCTGAATCGCCAACGCACCGTCACGATCATGGCTCACCCCGATCAAGTGTCGCTAAACGATGCCGTTCAGTTTGCTAATAAAGCTGTGGAAGAGATGAATTTACCGCCCGGCTACGGTGTGGTCATGGGCGGTCAAGGCAAGATGTTGGCCGAGACAGGCTACTACTTTATGGTCGCTTTGGCCTTAAGCACGACCTTCATGTACTTGATTCTGGCTGCACAGTTTGAGAGCTGGATCTATCCCATCAGCATTCTGGCCGCGTTGCCCGTAACGATACCCTTCGGTCTGCTATCGTTGCTGTTGTTCAATACACCGCTGGACCTATACGCGATGTTCGGGCTGTTCATGCTGATCGGTATCGTCAAAAAGAACGGCATCTTGCAAGTGGACAAGACCAACGAACTGCGTGATTCTGGTATGTCGCGCGGCGAGGCCATTATTCAAGCCAATCACACGCGACTTCGTCCAATCTTGATGACGACCGCCATGCTGATAGCTGCCATGGTACCCATTGCGTTGGGGCAAGGCCCCGGCGCCAGTGCGCGGGCCAGCATGGCCAAGGTCATCATCGGCGGTCAAGCGCTGTCGCTGCTGATCAGTCTGCTGGCGACACCAGTGGCCTACTCGTTGTTGGACGACCTGCGCCGCATAGTCTGGCTTCGGAAAAGGGGTCAGGTCTATTTTCCGCGAGTTGGCGAACGAAGTTACGCAAGCTCAGACGTAAAATAGACCTGACCCCTTTTTACTTGACTTGCCGGTAGTAAAATGCTACCGTTGAACTAGAGGTGGTAACTATGGGGCAGCCAGTCAAACTTTCGGATGAACTTGTCGACGATGCTCGGGCGGTCGTACCGTTTTCGCAACGAAGTATCGCTGGCCAGATCGAATTCTGGGCAGGGCTTGGAAAATCGATCGAGCCGCTGCTTCGCGGTGATCGTGCTCTCGCATTGCAGATGGCCGGAGGAGAGCGTCCGCTATCGCAACTCTTATCGGAAGTCGAAACTTCCAAAGGTCGTAAACGGCTTGAGTCTACTCTCAGCAAGCGTGCCTATCCCCATTACAAGCCTGTGCCAGACCATCCGGACCTGATCTGCCGCATCGAGGAAGACGGAACAGAAACATTAGGTCGTTTTGTCGGTCGTGAGTTCAAAGCGAACGGGGTTGACCGTTGAGCCTGGCGTTTGAGTTTCTCGACAAGCGACCCATTGTGATTGCCTTAGCGGGCTCGAATGGTGCTGGTAAGTCGACCTTTTATGAAAGCTTTCTCGCAGACGCTGGACTGCGCTTTGTCAACGCTGAAGTATTGGCGGAATCACTGAGTGTGAACGCGTACGAAGCAGCAGGTTTAGCCTCGTCGGTCCGATCTGCACTCGTCGCACAGCGAGAGAGCTTCATATTTGAGACTGTACTCTCAGATCCTGTCGGCGATAAGGTCGACCAGATTGCTGCGTACGCTGCTCTCGGGTACACGGTAGTGCTCATCTTCATTCAGATCGATAGTCCCGAGCAGTCGATCAAGCGAGTTGCTATGCGTGTGAGCCAAGAGTGGCCACGACGTTCCTGATGAAAAACTCCGCGCAAGATTTGAGCGAACTCAAGCGAATTTGAAACGTGCCATTGAGCGTCTGCCTTACGTCATCGTTTACAGTAACGACGATCTGACCCAGCCTTACAAACTCGTTGGACTGTACGAGAACGGCAATAGCATCTCGAAGCTGTAAACGGAGCAACAGCATCGTGACTGAACCGCTCGTCGAAAAGGGGTCAGGTCTATTTTCCGCCCGTTGGCGATTCGCTCAGTCTCATTTGCGGCGACGAAAGCGGCAGCGTTTTGCCACAAGCAATACTGAAGCGGCGAAGAAAAGAGATGCTGGTTCGGGAACAACCGTAACATTGATATTGTCGAGACGAATGTTTGCATTTGCCAAAGCACCAGAGTGAACAAAGTCCACATGGGATAAGTTGGTCCATCCGGGCAGTGATGTGAAGTTGTATGCCTGGGCGGGAGTCCCGCTGGCAACGTTAAACACAGTGCCGTTGGAGGCTACGAAAGTCCAATCACGGAAAGGTCCAAAGCCTTCAACATCCAGCGAGTTGAGGTTGAACAAACTACTTCCCGATAGTCGTACGGCTATATTCGAGCCGGCTCCTGTGCCGGACAAATTAAGGTAACGCTCCGTATTACCAGGCGTGCCAATGACTGAGCTGTTCGTTCCCTGCTGGTTGGTAAAGGTAAATCCATCTTCAGCATACGGCAGATTTTGCACTGTGGCCCCGATACCGAAGTCAACAATGATGTCGGCCTTGAGGAAATCAGTAGTTAGACAAAGAGCCCAGACAAGGATAGCAAACCGGAAAATCATGTTGAAATGTCCTCGAAGCCGCAGTCATTGAAAGTGGCCGCCCGCGCAGCGCTTAGTGGATTGTATCTGCAAAGCAACTTAAATCTCTAGTTGCTGCCGATGTTTTGTGGCCGGCCCTCCCCGCCTGAGCTGCACGGGACGACTCTCCCACTGCTGCGCAGCGGGAGGGTTAGTTTCGCTGCTGCTGCTGCGCAGCAGCAGCAGCAGAACTAAACCTGCCTTTGTGACGGTCGAAAAAAACACGCGCGAGAGCGTGTTTTTTCGGGGAGGGTGAGTGCGCCGCAGAGGCGAGCTCGCAGCGAATTACTTCAAGCTTTGGTTAGTTGAGGCACGCACCCTCCCCGCCTGAGCTGACGCCAGGCGACCCTCCCGCTGCTACGCAGCGGGAGGGTTAGTTCGGCCGCAACGCGTTAGCGTACGGTTTAGCCCGACTTATGACCGAGGCCGTTGCTACTTGAAGACTTGGGCGCGTGGATCGCCACTGGCCAACATGTAAGCCATCAGATCCTTCAGCTCTTCAGCGTTTAAGGTGTCGATCAAGCCCACGGGCATTTGCGACAACTTCGAAGGTTTGATCGACTCGACATCGTCTTTCTTAAGCACGATCGGTTTGGCTTGCGCATCGATTGTGTAAACATAATATTCGTCACCAATCTCTACGGCGCGGCCGACCAGCACCTGGCCGTCAGCCGTGACCACCTGCTGGGATCCATATTGATCGGAGATGGCTTTGCTCGGTTCGACAATGGCGTCCACCAAATCGGGCAGAGAGAATTTCTTGGCGGCGGTTGATAGGTCGGGACCGATGGCACCGCCTTCACCAGCCATGCGATGGCACTTGGAGCAACTGGTGGCGTGGTACAGATTCTGACCTTGCTTGAAGTTGCGACCGCGCATGTTCTGGCCGACGGTCTGGATAACTTCAGCGGCAGTCCACTTGCGACCCGGTCCGGTTGGTGGCGTCGACACAAACGGCTCGCCCAAGAGCGAGGCACTGATCAGTGGCTCGAGCACGATCTTTTCGGACTGCGAGCATGTGGCGATGGCATCGTCGCGGAACTGGGCTAAGAACTTACCGAAACTATTACCACCAGGATGCTTGGCCGCAGAGATAAAGAACTGAAAATACTGTCTGCGCTGATCCAGAGTCCAACCAGTCTTCGCGTTGCGTAGGACGAAAGCAAAGTGGATGCCTCGGACCGGCGGCATATCGGCTAACATTTTGCCGACTGTACCACCATAGTTGGCGTTGCGCGCCACCAGGTATCCCCACTCGGGAATCGGTTCCGTACCTAGCGTAGCCATGAGAGCCAAGGTCTTTTCAACCACGGTGGGTGACTGCAGATAAACGAGCAACTGCACTAGCTCGGCGTTGAGCTCGTAATTCTTGGCTGGATATAGTTTGTCGAACTTGGCGACCAAGTCGGTACGCCATGCATCGCTGGGTTCGCCCAGGCGAGTGAAGGCCAACTGATAGGCACGCAAGGCGGCCAGTTTCTCTTCTTGGGAGAGTGTCTCAAAATTGAGTTTGCCCAGACGCGTCAGAATGGCCTTTTGATCGTCGGGCTTGCCTTGATGAGCCAGCGCAATCGAGCCACCGATGATCGCTTTGGGCTGGGTGAGCGAGTCGAGTTGACCGCGCCATTTGTCAACCGGTTGATTCTCAAGTGCCACACGTGCTGCGTAGCGTATAAAGCGATCTTCGTGGCCGAGATGCTTCATAAACAATGCCACGTCGCCGCCGGTTTGACCGTGGCCCGCCTCCAGTTGTCGGCGAAGTTCTCGAGCTGCCTTGCCGGCTTCATCGCGGCCATCGACTTGTTCCGTCGATTCAGTGCCGACATAAGTGACCCGATACAGACTGCTTTGGGTTCCACGTCCACCAGCCGCAAAATACAAGGCTCCGTCTGGGCCGACGGTAGCATCGGTAACCGGCAAGGGTGAACCGGTGATGAAGTCAGATTTCTTACCGGTATAGGTCGAGCCGTTGGGAGTGAAATCAATTGAATAAATCGTGCTATAGGTCCAGTCCAGAATAAACAGCGCCTTTTGATAACGCGCTGGGAACTTGGTGCCTGTACCAAAAACTACGCCCGTGGGAGAACCGGGGCCAATGTCTACGGCGGCAGGCAGCGAATCTTCATAGTATGTGGGCCATTTACCGGTGCCACTTCGCCAACCGAATTCACTACCGCTTGTCGCATGGCATACGCGCGTAGGCCGATACCAAGGCGAACCAAAATCCCACTCCATGTCCGCATCATAGGTGAACAGCTCGCCATCAGCGTTAAAGGCTATGTCGTACTGGTTCCGATAGCCCATGCTCACCACATCCCAGTTTTTGCCTGATGGATCGACCTGACAAATCCAACCACCGGGTGCCAGGATACCGGCGGCATGGCCATTGGCATCCCAACGTCTGGGCAACAGATGATCTTCGCTCCAGTTCTGAGGAATGCGGCTGCTCGAAATCGCATTAGGCAGTTTTGTATGATTGCCCGCACACACGAACAGCGATTGCTTATCGGGGCTAAGGATAATGGCGTGCGGTCCATGTTCGCCGGAACCAGGCACAGCCATACAAAATTCGTCGGTGTCCATTAATCCATCGCCATTGGCGTCGCGCAGTCGATGCAGACCCGGTTCATTGCCACCGTTGACCATGGCGTACAGGGAATCGAAGGCCCAGAGCAATCCATGTGCACCGCTGAGCGCCACGGGCATCTTTTGCACTCGCGTGGGTTCTTTGTCTGTTCCGGGGGTAATCAAGTAGAGTCCCGCGCCGCCTTGGTCACAGGCGATCAGGCGTCCCATTGGATCGGTAGTCAGCGATACCCAAGAACCCATGGCTCGGGGAACTTGAAAGATCTTCTCGACTTTAAAGCCTTCTGGTCCGGTTTCATTGTCGGCCAAGATCGGC